>JALUFI010000071.1 GCA_027043685.1 Pyrodictiaceae archaeon | reverse complement strand
CCCCCATGCCCCCCGCGGGCCGGCGGTGAGACGTGTAAAACCCGGGGCCCCTTTGCACCACCCAGCTCCCCTGGGGTGCCCGCCTCCGTGTCCTGGACCCGTGAGCATGAGGAGTTCTTCAGCCTCCTCAAGAGACTCGCCGACAGCTTCGGGATATCGGGCTACGAGGACGAGATACGTGGCATAGTAATAGACCTCCTCCGCGACGCTGCTGACGAGCTCCGCGTGGACCGGTTCGGGAACGTGATTGCCCGCAAGAGGGGCGGCCGCGGCGCCCTACGCATACTCTGGGACAGCCACATGGACGAGATAGGGTTCTTCGTACGCTTCATAGATGATCGCGGCTTCCTCTACCTCTCCCCGGTGGGTGGCTGGAGCCCACGTATCCTACCCGGCCAGAGAGTGCGGGTGAGGACCAGGGACGGCCGCCTCGTAAGGGGAGTCATAGGCTCCAAGCCCCCGCACCTCATGAAGCCCGAGGAGCGGGACAAGGTGGTGCCCCTCGAGAAGCTCTTCGTCGACATAGGTGTCTCGAGCAGGGAGGAGGCCGAGGCCCTCGGCGTCGAGGTAGGCTCCCCCGTCGACCTTGACAGGGAGGCTGTGAGGCTCGCCGGGACAAGGGTGACCGGCAAGGCCTTTGACAACCGTGTAGGCGTGGCGGTACTTGTCAAGGCTTTCAGGGAGATGGACGGTCTCGACCAGGACCTCTACCTAGTCATCGCGGTCCAGGAGGAGGTCGGGCTCAAAGGCGCCCGCGTCGCCGCCCAGCAGATACAGCCAGACGCCGCGATAGCAGTAGACACGACAACCGCCAGCGACGTCCCCGACGTGCCCAGGCAGGACTGGGTGGCGGAGGTAGGCAAGGGCCCCGTCCTCAAGGTAGCCGACGGCCGCTCCGCGAGCGGCCTCATAGGCAGCCCCAGGCTCCTCCGCCTCCTAGAGGAGACCGCCCGGGAGCTGGGCATACCCTACCAGCGCTCAATCCTACCCGGAGGAACCACAGACGCCACAGCGATAGCCCTCACCGGGAAGGGCGTGCCCTCCGTAGTCGTCGCGGTCCCCACCAGGTACATCCACAGCCCAGTAGAACTCCTAGACATCAACGACGCGCTCAACGCGGCCAAGCTTGTAAAGGAGGCAACCAAGAAGATAACACTGGAGTGGTACCGCGAGAACCTTGAGGAGAAGCGCATCAAGTAACACCAATCCAACCTCAGCGCCCCTCTTTCCCGCAATGCAAGGGTCTCGGGGGAGGGCTTGGCTCCTCCTTGCAGGGCACCGCCTCCGACCGGTCAAGGGAAGTGGATGAGCTACGCCGCCGCCTCCAGTCCCCGGACCCGGTGAGGGCTGAGAGGCAGAGGCGGAGGGGCAAGCTCCTCGCAAGGGAGAGGCTGGAGAGGCTCCTCGACCCCGGCAGCCTCCAGGAGATAGAGGCCCTCCGGGCAGGCGCCGCCCCAGGCGACGGCGTGGTTGCGGGCTTCGCCAGGATAGACGGGCGCCCCGTCTACGTCTTCGCGGAGGACTTCACCGTTGCCGGCGGCAGCATAGGGCTAGGCCACGGCGAGAAGATAGCCCGAACGATAGAGATGGCCGTCTCCACCGGGATCCCCGTCATAGGTCTCTGGGACTCCGGCGGCGCGAGGATACAGGAGGGCGTCGCAGCCCTCCACGGCGTGGCGAGGATAATGAAGGCGGTGGTGGACGCGAGCGGCGTCGTGCCCCAGGTGTCCCTCGTCCTAGGCCCCAGCGCCGGCGGAGCCGCCTACGCCCCAGCCCTCATGGACTTCACGGTGGTCGTCGAGGGCATAACATACATGTTCATCACAGGCCCCGACGTGGTGCGCGAGGTCACCGGCGAGGAGGTAGGCTTCGAGGAGCTCGGAGGCGCCAGGGTACACGCGGAGAGAAGCGGCGTCGCCCACTTCCTAGCCCGCAGCGAGGACGAGGCGTTCGAGACGACCAGGAGGCTCCTCAGCTACCTCCCCGACAACAACGAGGCCCCCCTACCCGTCGTCGACACCGGCGACCCCCCGGACCGGGTCTCGGCGCAGGCGGGCAGCGTGGTGCCCCTGGACCCGGGCAGGCCCTACGACATGCGCCTCGTCCTCCAAGACGTCTTCGACCAGGGCAGCCTCCTCGAGGTTCAGCCCCACTACGGCGGCGCCCTTGTGACCGCGTTCGCTAGGCTAGCCGGGATACCGGTCTGCGTGGTGGCGAGCCAGCCCCTCCACGCGGGAGGCGCGATAGACATAGCCGCCTCCGTCAAGGCGGCCCGCTTCGTGAGGTTCTGCGACGCCTTCAACCTCCCAGTGATAACCTTCGTGGACGTGCCGGGCTACATGCCCGGCGTCGACCAGGAGCATGGCGGCATAATAAGGCATGGAGCCAAGATGCTCTACGCCTACGCCGAGGCCACGGTGCCCAAGATAACCGTGATAGTGAGGAAGGCTTACGGCGGAGCATACATAGCCATGGGGAGCCGGGGGCTCGGCGCAGACCTGGTCTACGCCTGGCCCACTGCCGAGGTAGCGGTTCTCGGTGCCCGGGCCGCGGTTAGGATACTCCACCGCAGGGAGCTGGCCAGCGCCGAGAACCCCGAGGAGCTGCGCCGCCGCCTGGAGGAGGAGTACAGGAGGGAGATGCTCAACCCGCTCCGAGCGGCCGAGCACGGCCTCGTAGACGAGGTGATAAAGCCGGAGGAGACCAGGCCACGGCTAGCTCATGCCTTGAGAACCCTGCTCCCCAAGAGGGCTGCGAGGCCCCGCCGCAAGCACGGCAACATCCCCCTCTAGAGCCTCCACCAGAGGACGCGGCAGCAGTAGACCCGCGACAAGCCCCCAGCCGTCTCCAGCAGCAGCGCCCCCGTCTCCTCATCGATGCCGGCCCCCCTTCCCTCCACGACGCCCCATGGAGTCTCCACAGCCACGCGGCGCCCCCTAAGCGCGTCCCTAGCAGCCGCCTCCCCCAGGCAGCGCCTCGTCTCCGTTAACGCGTCCCAGACGGCAGCGGCCACGGCTGCGTAGACGAGGCCCAGAGGCCCCCGGTACCCGAGGCCGGCTAGCCGCGCAGCGCCCCCGGGTGCCTCGTTGAACACGTTCACCCCGACACCTACACGGAGCACCCCAGCCGTCTGCTCGGCCAGCACACCCGCCAGCTTACCCCCATCCGGGGAGAGGACGTCGTTAGGCCACTTCACAAGCAGCCCCACGTCCCCCGGGAGGAGCGCCTCGAGCCTGGCCGCGAGGCAGCCCCCCACCGCAACCGGGAGCCCGGGAGGCGGCTCTCGCCTAGCGGTGACGGTGAGCCACGCGCCTCCCCGCGGGCTACGCCAGGGCCCCGTCCGGCCCCGCCCCCGGCGCTGCACGGCGGCCGCGACCACGCCCTCGCCGCATGGCGGCGTGGCATCCATCGTGGTGTCGGCCTCGTCGTATACCTCGAGGCAGCGGAGCCCCCTAGGCCACTCGACACTAGCCGTACATCCCTCCATGCAGCCGCCTTGAGCCCTAGTCATAAAGCCCCCAGGCCCCCGACGCGGAGGTGCTACTTGGCCCAAGGGGAGCAGAAGCCCCTGTCCCCCGTTAACGACGACACCACGTGTCCCCCGCTGGGAAGGGAGGCGCAGCCAGGCCTTGAGGATACTCGTAGCCGCCCGCGGCGAGGCAGCGGTACGCATAGCCAAGGCGGCCAGGGAGCTGGGCTGGGAGGTAGTAGCCGTAGCCGTGCCCGGCGACCCCTCGCCGCACCCACGCGCCGCTCACATAACGGCGGCAATCCCCTCCTACACGGACACGGACGCAATCATAGAGGCGGCCCAGCGGCTATCAGTTGACGTAATCCACCCCGGCTACGGCTTCCTCGCAGAGAACCCCGTGTTCGCCGAGAAGGTCCTCGCCGCGGGCATAGCCTGGGCCGGCCCCTCGCCCGAGGCCATGAAGAGGCTCGGCGACAAGCTCGAGGCAAAGAGGCTCGCGGAGAAGCTCCACGTCCCCACCCCGCCCAGCTGCCACGCCCCGAGCCCAGGGGACGCGGAGCGCTGCGCCGAGAAGCTCGGAACACCAGTGATACTCAAGGCGAGCAGCGCCGGCGGAGGCCGCGGCATGAGGGTGGCCGACACCCCGGAGGAGGCCCGCCGCCTCCACCGAGTAGTAGCCAGGGAGGCCGAGAAGGGCTTCGGGGACCCAGGCGAGGTCATAGTGGAGAAGCTCATCCCCAGGCCCCGCCACGTAGAGGTCCAGGTCTTCGGCCGCCCCGGGGGCCCGGTCATACACCTCTACGAGAGGGAGTGCAGCATCCAGCGCCGCCGCCAGAAGATAATCGAGGAGGCCCCCAGCCCCCTGGCCGAGAGGAACCCGGGGCTCCGCGCAAGGCTCCTGGACTACGCCCTCCGCCTCGCAGAGGCCGCGGGCTACGAGAACGCCGGCACAGTAGAGTTCATAGTCTCCCCTAGCGGCGAGCCCTACTTCATAGAGGCAAACACCAGGCTCCAGGTAGAGCACGGCGTCACCGAGCAGGTAACCGGCGTAGACATAGTCAAGCTCCAGCTCCAGGCAGCGCTAGGCAGGGACCCCGGCCCCGAGCAGGAGGAGGTAACCCTCCGCGGCTGGGCAATAGAGGCCCGCATCTACGCAGAGAACCCCTGGCAAGGCTTCACCCCATCAACCGGCACAGTCACCAAGTGGAGGCCCCCGGCCGGGCCCTGGGTACGCGTCGACCACGCCCTAGAGGAGGGGACACGGATAGCCCCCGAGTACGACACACTCCTAGCCAAGGTAATCGCCTACGGCGCCACCCGCGGCGAGGCACTCCAGCGCCTCCGCGCAGCCCTCAACGAGACAGTCATAGCCGGCGTCGAGACAAACCTAGACCTCCTCCGCGTACTCCTCGACACACCCTGGCTACGCAGAGGCGAGATCCACACCACGAGGCTGGAGGAGGAGCTCCCCCAGCTCCTGGCCGAGGCAGCGCGGCGGAGAACAATAGCCAGCCTCATAGCAGCCAAGCTAGCCCCGGCAAGCCAGCGGCAGCCAGCAGCCACGGCCACGGTGACGAGGCATGGCTGGCCACAGCCGCAGCGACCAGCAGCGTGGCACGGCTGGCCCTAGGATAAAGAAGCTAGAGCAGATAGCCCCAGGAACCTACCGCGTAGTCATAGAGAACCCCGACGGCACAGAGGAAGCCATAACCGCGACCCGCCACGGAGACGTAATAGAGACACCCTACGGAGCCTACCCAGTCCCCCCACCGCCTCCCCCAAGCCAGCAGC
>JALUFI010000070.1 GCA_027043685.1 Pyrodictiaceae archaeon | reverse complement strand
GCACGGGGCTGGGGCTCCTGCCCCTACGCTAGGGCTAGCTGGTGGCCGCTGCCGGCGGGTTCTCGGTGTTCTGGTTGCTGTACACTATGCTGAGCGTGAAGCTCTGCGTGCTGGGCAGCGGCTGCCCCTCGGGATAGACTATCTTGAAGTCTACCCTGAAGCCCTTGCCTGCGGCCAGTGTTAGCCAGCCATTGTTCCAGTTGCTGGTCACTGTGCTGTTTATCGTGACGCTGCCGACCAGGTAGCCGGTTGCGTTGTATATTAGCGCTGTTATCTGCTCGCCGGAGGGGAGCGTGCTGGACGTGCTGAGCTTGAACCTCACGTAGTAGGCGCTGCTGTTGTCCGTGTTGTTGACGTAGAGGACGCTGTAGTAGTAGGTTGTCTCGTAGGTCGGGTGCAGTGTTATGGAGGCGCTTGTCTGGTTCTCGCCGAGCGTGACTGTTATGGTGTTGCCGCTGCCTAGGTCCGCCTGGCCGGCGTTGGAGCCAGCGTTAAGCACTATGGGCGGCTTAGTGAAGCTCAGCGTGCCGCTCACCGGGTAGACTACGAAGACGCTCGCGCTCACCATCGCTGCTACCGCGGCCGCGGCGACAAGGGGCAGGAGCCACTTGCCTCTAGCGAAGCGGCTCGCCATCGCTAAGTACACCTCCCTATATACCTTTTGGTTGCCTCTCTCCTTGCTCCGCTCCGGAGACGCTGATAACCCCCGGAGTCTAATAAAGCATAGGGCCCATTGAGGCGTCCGCGCCCTTCAAGGCGACAAGGACACGTTTTAAACATGGGTGATACCCTGCCAGGGGGTCTTCGGAGGGGCCGTGGCGAGGGCGATTGGGCCCGAAGCCCCTCCCCAGCGGGGGCGTGTGTGGAGCACCTGGCTCCGTGCCGAGCCCCTCCAAATGGGTTCTAGAGCTCCTTCTCGTAGCCGTGGAGCCTCTCGACGAGCCCCCGGAGGGCCTCGGCGGCGACCGGGCCGAGGTCGGCTGTCCTCGCCTTCTCCCAGCGGGGCTCCACCGTGTTGCCGCAGACTAGTGTCTCGAGGCCGCTCTGCTCGAGTTTCTCGACAGCGTTGCCTACGAGGAGGCAGTGCGTCACCGCTGCTAGTACGCGTTTGGCGCCGGCCTCTAGGAGTAGGCGGGCCGCCTTAGCCAGTGTGCCGCCGGTGCTCACTATGTCGTCCACAAGCACCACGGCGGCGCCGCTGACGTCCAGCGTCTTGGGCTTTATAGTTACCTCGCCGGTGACGCGGTCCCTTGTCTTCTCGAGGTAGTCGAAGGCTGCTCCGAGCCTCTCAGCGAGCCTGTGCGCCCTGGGCAGCGCGCCCCGGTCGGGGGCGACGACGTAAACGGTGTCGCCTCCGAGGAGGGGTCGGAGGGCCTCTGCGAAGACCGGGGAGGGGTCTATGTTTGCTGCTGGGCCGGGGAACCAGTCGAGGCTGTAGGGCTTGTGGATGTCCACGGTGGCGTAGGCGTCTGCGCCCGCCGCGGCTAGGCCGCGGAGCACCGCGCGGATGCTCACTGGCTCGCCGCGGAGGAAGCGGCGGTCCTGCCTACTGTAGGGCGTGTAGGGCATGAATGCTGTGACGGAGGCTGCTCCGAGGCCGCGGAGCGCCTCCACGAGCAGCATCTCCTCGACCACGGACCTGCTGGGCTCCGGGAACCCCGTCACCACCGCCACCGCGGCCCTGCCCCGGGCCTCCGCGTCTATCCTCACATAGGACTCGGCGTCGGGGAAGAGCTTGCCCTGCGCCTCCACAGCCTCCGCGCCCAGGGCCCTGGCGGCGCTGCGGGCGATGCCGCATGCGGGGCCACGGCAGACCAGGAGGAGCCCGGGGACACCCTGCAGCCCGGCAGCCACGCCACAGCACCCCCGGGGGAGGAGCGGCTGCATGCGGGGCCGGCAAAATTGTAGGCCCCCTGCTCCTGGGGGCCGTGGCTAGCACTCCCTGACAGCCTGCGACGCTATGTAGCCGGCGAGGCCCTTTAGCCCCCCGCCGGGTATCCCCTGGCCCTCCCTCTCCAGCTTCTCTGCCTGCTCCCTCAGCCTGTCCATGTGGGCTGTGAGGAGGTGCTCCCGGAGCCTCTTCTTCGCCTCCTCGTAGCCTGCCTCCACCACCTCCATGCCGCAGTAGGGGCAGCGGCCGCAGTAGAGCCGGGCCACGCGGTAGATGACTATCCTCGAGGAGGCTATGGATGCGCCGCAGCCCTGCAGGGCCTCTAGTAGGCGGCTTGCTACCCGCAGGGGCGTCATGGCCGTGCCCGGCGAGACGCGCTCCACGAGGCCCCGTTTGGCCAGCCTGGCCACCGCCTTGGAGGCGCAGGCGCGTGCCCGTGGGCTGGGGGCGGTGTAGCGCACCAGGAGCCATGGCTCCCCCGCGGCCAGGACGCGGAGCCTTATCCCGGAGGCGTGGAGCACCAGGGCGTCGAGAAGCACCTCGGCGCGGAACTCGGGCCTAGCGTTGAGCCACTCCTCAAGAGTAAGCACCAGGACGCTGCATGGGGGCTCGAGCTCGACGCTGCAAGGCTCGGAGGCCAGCACCAGCACGTCGACATCGCTCTTCCCCGTCGCCTCTCCCCGGGCAGCCGAGCCGTAGAGCATGACAGCCCGCGCGCCCGGGCACTGCTCAAGGACCTCGCGGACCATGTCAGCAGCTGAGCCGCAGCCCATGCCTCTCAAGCCCCTTGAGCAGCTTCTCGACTAGGTCCTGGAGCTCCCTGGCCAGCCCCCCGTCTAGGCCGAGGTAGCTCATCCTCGAGTACAGCTCCTGGAGCCTGCCGTAGACCCTGGCCAGCTCGGCGTCTATGCCCCGCAGCCTCGCCAAGCGCCCCCGGTGGCTCCCCGGCACGGGGACGCCATGCTTCTCGAGAACCATAGCCGCAACCATGTCGGCGAGGTGTAGGGCGTCGCTGGCCGCGGGGGCCCACCTCTCCTCCCGCAGGTTGTCGCGGAGGCTCTCGAGGTACTGGCAGGCAAGCTCTTCATACAAACCCGCGTTCACCCGGTTACCCTGGACACATGCACCCCCCTGGCTACAAGGTTAACCCGTTACCGGGGAACAAGGGGAGGCCGAGGGCGGCTTCCCCGTTAAATCCCTGGGTCTCTGCCGGCTCCGGGGCCGTGGATGGTGGCGTTGGCTGACAGCGGCTCCGCTCCCTGTGGCGCTGGGCCTGGGCTCCGGGTTGAGCTGCCTGGGCTCCGGCTCGCGCACCCGGTGATGAATGCTAGCGGCATCCTCGGCTCCTCGGCTGCTGCTCTGCGGCGCCTAGCCGAGGCGGGTGCCTCGGCGCTCGTCACGAAGAGCTTCACGCTGGAGAGGAGGGAGGGGTACCCGACGCCGATAGCCGTGCCCCTGGAGTACGGGATGCTGAACGCGGTCGGCCTCAGCAACCCGGGGCTCGAGGGCCTCAAGCCCCTCGTGGAGGCCGCGAGGGCTCTCGGCCGCCCGGTGGTTGTCTCGATAGCCGCTTCTACGCCGGAGGAGGCCTCGGTGCTCGCAGCCGCCGCCGAGGAGGCGGGGGCTGACGCGGTTGAGCTCAACCTCAGCTGCCCCCATGCACGTGGCCGTGGCCTGGTCCTGCTCTGGGACCCCGTGGCCTCGAGGAGGGTGGTGGAGGCCGCTGCCTCGGCCGTGAGGATACCGGTTTACGCTAAGATGGGGCTCGTGGACCGGCTCGCCGACCGGGCCGCGGAGCTGCTTGGCGCCGGCGCGGCGGGCCTTGTGCTGATAAACACGCTCCCCGGCATGGTTATCGACGTCTACGCGGCGAGGCCCGTGCTGGGTAACAGGGTTGGCGGGCTCTCGGGGCCAGCCATCCACCCGGTGGCTGTACGCGCGGTGTACGAGGCCTACCGGGAGACCGGGGCCCCGGTGATCGGGGTCGGCGGGGTAGAGGACTGGGTCTCCGCGGCTGAGCTGATACTGGCCGGCGCGAGGGCGGTGCAGGTCGGGACCGGCATCGTGAGGAGGGGCGAGGGCGTGATATGCAGCATAGTGGAGGGCCTCGGGAAGTGGCTCAGGGAGATGGGCGCGGGGAGCATCGGGGAGCTTGTCGGGGCGGCTCAGCGGGCCTAGACGAGGCGCCTGGCCAGCCGGTGGAACCTCGCCCGGTATATCGCCGCGAAGGCGGCCGCGCGGACCCAGAGATCTAGGCTCATGAGGAGCCACCTCGCCGCGGGGCAGGCGGCGCCGGGGAGCCTGGGCAGCATCGCCGAGGGGACCACCCTCACGAGGTAGAGGCCGGCGAGGTTCACGAGGGTCGGCGTCCTGGTGTCCCCGGCCCCCCTTATCGCGCCGCCCAGGGCCATGACGAGGCCCAGGGCCGGCTCGCTCGCAGCCGCCAACACCATGTAGAGGACGACGAGGCCCCCGGCCCCGGGGGCGAGGAGCGCCGCGGCCGGGGAGGCGGCGAGGAGGGCGAGGCCGGCGAGCGTCATGAAGCCGGCGCTGCCGAGAGATATCCTCCAGCCGGCCTCCTTGGCCTCGTCGAGCCTCCCGGCGCCGACGAGCCTCCCGACCTCGCCGCTGGCGTGGGTCGAGATGGCAAAGCCGGGGAGGAAGGCCAGCGACTCGAGCCTGACCCCCACCGTGTGGGCCGCGAGGGCCGCTGTGCCGCACCTGGCCACTGTGGCGAGGTACACCACGTTGCCGCCCGCGAAGAGGAGCCTCTCAACCATGGCCGGCGCCCCCACCGCGGCGACTCGGGCGGCGGCGCTGCGGGGCACCATGGGCCTCACCGAGGCCACGCCGGGCGGCGGTGGATGGGCCAGCACGGCGGCGGAGGCGAGCCAGGAGACGCTGGTCGCTAGGCCCGCCCCCGCCACGCCGAGGCCCGCGGCGTAGATGAGAACCGGGTCCAGGGCGGCGTTGGCCACCGCGGCTGCTGTGGAGGCTGCGAGTATCCTCCGGTTACTGGCGGCCGCGCGGTGCGCGGCGTCGAGCACCAGTGTGGCGGCGAACGCGGGGAGCCCCAGCAGCCTCGCGCGCAGGTAGAGCGTTGAGGCCCGTGCCGCCGCGGGGCCGGAGGCCAGCCACCGGGAGAGGCTGGGCGCGGCCGCGTAGCCCGCGGCGGCTAGGGGCAGCGAGGAGAGTATGGCTGCGGAGAGCCCCTCGCCGACGACCCTCTCCGCGTAGTCCCCGTGGCCCGCCCCTATGGCCTGGCTCGCGACAACCAGCACGCCCACGTAGAACAGTGCGAGGGGGACGCCTAGGAGCCAGGAGGCGTAGCCCCCGGCGCCCACCCCCGCGACCGCGTCCAGGCCCAGCCGGGAGACG
>JALUFI010000069.1 GCA_027043685.1 Pyrodictiaceae archaeon | reverse complement strand
GCTCTCAGGGGTGAGGGAGCTGGGACGCCGAGGGAGCTGCCGGTACGGAACACCGCGTGGGTGATGGAGCCTGCTCCGTTCGAGACCAAGATAGGCTGGGCGATGCCCCCGCTCCGTCTCAGCGAGAAGGAGCTGCTCGTCTTCATCCACGGGGTTGACAGGGAGCTGACGGCGTACCGTCTCTTCGCGGCACTGCTGGAGGCTGACGGCGAGAACGGCTTCGTGGTCAAGGCCGTGACGCCCAGCTACATCATGGAGCCGAGGACGCTCTACGAGATATTCGGCGACCGGAGCTACACCGTCTTCCCCTGCGGCGCGTGGAGGATAGATAGGAACAGGCTCCTCATAACCTACGGCGCCGCCGACTACATGACCGGCGTGGCCGTGCTGGAGCTGGATAAGCTGCTGGCGCTGCTGGACAAGGGCCGCATATACTAGCCGGCCTCCTCTCCTCCCGGTGTTTTGCCTCCGAGGTCTTGTTCCTCGAGGCTCCTCTTCGCCACCTCTATTGCCTCGCGGAGCAGGTTGAAGGCCTTCAACGCGTCCTCCAGCCTCATGACAAGTATCGTGTCCGTGTGGACGCTCTCTATCTGGTTGATGTTTATCCCGTTCTTCGCGAGTATGCCGGTGACGTGTGCTATGAACCCGGGTACCTCCACCACGTCCCTCGGGCTAACTATGACGAGCACGGCTTGGTCCGGGTAGACCTCTATGAAGCTGTCGCTCCCAACCTTCTCCCTTATCTTGTCGAAGTACTCGCTGCTAACCGTTATCGTTACGCTGCTTATGCTCTGCATGAGGAAGAGGAGCCTCGCCCTACCCACCAGCTCTGTCACCGCCTCCGCGAGCCTCGGCAACGCGTGGAGCCTCACGGTCGCGACGGTGACCCCGGTGCGTAGCTCCAGCGCGCTCCGGGCAAGGACCTCCATGAGCCTCCTCTGCGGGGTCTCCGAGGCCCTCTCCCTCAGCCTCTGAGCATACCTTATCAGCGCGGCCTTAATCGCCTCCAGGCTGGCCCCCTTCCCGGCCTCAGCCTCCACGAACGGCTTAATCCTCCTAGCGAGCTCGGAGTAGTTGACCAGGCCCCTGGCGAGGCAGTCCTGGACACAGGGGTCGGCGTCCACGACGCGCCGCACTATCTCGGAGAAGCTCTGCTGCCCCACTGCACCCCGCACCAGACACAACAGCCCAGCGGCCACGGGGGTACTAGACGCTACCCCACAGCACCCCAGGGGACGCAGCTGAGCAAAAGGACGGGGCCCTAGCCACCGGCGAGCACGACGCGGAGCATAACAAGGACGGCGGCCAGTAGGCCTACCATCCACCGCATGAACGTATCCATTCTCCCCTCCAGTCTATCGATTCTCTCCTCTAGGCGGTTAATCCTGTACTCTATGGCGTCGAGCCTCTTCTCCAGCCGTGTGACGCTGTCGCGGAACTCCTCCCTCGTCACCAGCCTCTCCAGGCCGCTCCTCGTGACAGCCTCAGATGGGACCGCCAGGGCCGTGGCAGCCCTCCCCTTTCTCTCCCCGACCACTACCCCTTCGCGGCGTGGTGTTGAATCCTTCGCCTCCACGGCCCCTGCATACCGGGTGGCTGTGCAGCGGCTGGGGCGGCGCCTCGGGTAGCTGTGTCGCTTCTGGTGCAGTGGTTTTAACAACTGGTTCCGGGCTGTGGCGTGTGCTACCCCTGGGGCTCTGCTGTGAGGGTTGTGCTCGCCTACTCGGGCGGCCTCGACACGTCGGCTATACTCGCGCTCCTCCGGGAGCAGGGCCACGAGGTAATCACGGTCACCGTCTCGGTTGGCCAGGAGGAGGAGCTGAAGGGGGTCGAGGAGAAGGCCTACAAGCTGGGCGCGGCCAAGCACTACACGATAGACGCCACCAGGGAGTTCGCGGAGGAGTACATAGCCCGGGCTATCAAGGCGAACGCGCTCTACGAGGGCAAGTACCCGCTCGGCACCGCTCTCGCGAGGCCACTGATAGCAGCGAAGGTGGCCGAGGTGGCTAAGAGGGAGGGGGCGGACGCTGTCGCCCACGGCTGCACCGCGAAGGGCAACGACCAGGTACGGTTCGACACCGTTCTCCGCTACTACCTCGGCGACGAGGTCGAGATACTGGCGCCGGTCCGGCAGCTCCGGCTCACAAGGGAGGAGGCCGCGAAGATACTGGCGAGGCACGGGATAGACGTCGGGGTGCACAAGAAGTACAGCATCGACGAGAACCTCTGGACCCGGAGCATCGAGGGCGACGTGCTCGACGACCCGCTCGCCGAGCCCCCGGAGGACGCGTTCGCCTGGACCGTTGCGCCGGAGAAGGCGCCCGACGAGCCTCTCTACCTGGAGGTGGGCTTCGAGAACGGTGTCCCGGTGAGCGTCAACGGGGAGCGCATGGACCTCGTTAAGCTGGTCTCCCTCCTCAACCGCCTCGTAGGCGCCCACGGCTACGGCCGCATAGACCACATAGAGAACCGGGTCGTTGGGCTGAAGAGCAGGGAGGTCTACGAGGCCCCCGCCGCCCTCGCGCTGATAGAGGCCCACCGGGACCTAGAGAAGATGGTCTACACGCCCCGCGAGCTAAGGTTCAAGAACATGGTTGACGAGATGTGGACCGACCTCGTCTACCAGGGTCTCTGGGTTGAGCCGCTCCGCGTCGCCCTCGAGAAGGCCATAGACTGGCTCAACCAGTGGGTCACGGGAGTGGTTAAGCTCAAGGTCTACAAGGGGAGCCTGCGAGTCGTCGGCCGCTGGAGCAGCAACAGCAGCTACAGCCGCAGCCTCATAGACTACAACGAGGGCTGGTACCCCAGCGACGAGGAGGCAAGGGGCTTCATAACGATATGGAGCATGCACAGCCTCGCAGCCGCCAAGGCCCGCGGGCTGCGGGGCTAGCTCCCGGGGCCCACTCGTAGCCCCTCGGTGGAGGAACCCGGGAGCCCTATTAGGGGGCTCCCGGTGCCGCGGCGGTGGTGGGTCATTGACCCGGTACCGGGAAATCGTCGGCCTCGGCGAGGGCGACGTCGTCTACAGGTATACGAGCAGCATAGCCCATGACCCGGAGATATTCCGTGAGGCCGTCCTCGTCCTCCTCGCCCACGCTCTCCATCTACGCGAGAAGGGGCTCCTGCCCGGGGAGGATGCCTGCCGCATAGCCCGGGGGCTCCTGGAGGCACTCGCCGAGGGCCCCGGGGCGGTGCTCCGGGAGGGCTACGAGGACGTCTGGGAGGCTCTCGAGGCCTGGCTCAACGAGAAGGCTGGCCCCGGGAGCGCTGGGAGGCTCTGGCTGGGGAGGAGCAGGAACGACCACGTCTCCGCCGCGCTCCGTCTCTACGCTCTCGAGAGGCTCGCGGGGCTCCTCGTCTCGCTTCTCGAGGCCCGCCGCGTCCTCGTGGAGCAGGCCTCGAGGCTCACCGGTGTCCCGGTGCTGCTCCACACGCATAGCCAGCCGAGCCAGCTCGCCACCCTTGACTGCCTCCTCCTGGCCTGGGAGGAGGCCCTTGCCTCCGTCCACCGCCTCGTGGCCTCGGTGTGGGGCCTGGTTGACCGCTCCCCCCTCGGCGCCTCCGCGGGGGCGGGGACGCTGGCGCCGCTCGAGCCGGGCAGGCTTGCCCAGCTCCTCGGCTTCCAGGGCGTGGTCTCGAACCCGGTCTACGCTGCTGGGAGCAGGCTCGACGTCTCCGCAGCCGCGGCGGCGGCTGCGTTGTTCCTCGTGGAGGCCTCGAGGATAGCGGGTGACCTGCTCCTCCTCTCGAGCCCCTACGTGGCTGCTGTGAGGCTCCCCGAGTCCCACGTGGCTACGAGCAGCGTGATGCCGCATAAGAGGAACCCGGTGAGCCTCGAGGTACTCCGGGCCCGGGCGGCGAGGGCCGCGGGGCTCCTCTCGGGGCTCCTCGGGGTCCAGAAGGGGCTCCCGAGCGGCTACAGCCTCGACCTCCAGGAGGCGAACCCGCTCCTCTACCAGGTGCTCCGAGACGCCGAGGAGGCCGCCTCGGTTCTCGCGGACCTCCTGCAGGGGCTCCGGTGGGACGAGGACCGGCTCCGCCGCCTAGCCGAGACCTACATGGCGTGGGGCGCTGAGCTCGCCGAGGCCCTCAGCCTGAAGACGGGGAGGCCCTTCCGCGAGGCATACGCGGAGGCCGCGGCGGCGATAAGGGCGGGGAGGGCTGGCGAGCTGCTGAAGAGCCTGGGCTACTCGTCGCCGCTGGAGCTCGTGGCGGCGAGGAGCACGGGCTGCAGGCCCGGTGCGGGCCTCGAGGATGCAAGGCGCCGCCTCCTCCGCGACGCGGCGGAGGCGGAGAGGCTGGCCGAGAGGGCCAGGAGGCCGCTGACGCAGCTCATAGAGAAGGCCAGGGAGGTGGCTGAGGAGTGCCGGCAGTGAGGGTGGGTGAGATACGGGTTCACCGCTACCCCCTGCTCCGGTGCCCCACCGGGCTACGGGCGAGGCTCCTCCTGGAGAGCGGCACCGCGGTAGAGGCCTGCGGCTTCGGAGCCCCCGGCACGAGGGTAGGCGAAGTGGTGTTCACGACCGCTATGACCGGGTACCCGGAGAGCCTCACCGACCCCAGCTACCGGGGCCAGATACTCGTCGAGACCCACCCAATGGTCGGCAACTACGGCGTGCCCTCGAGGAGCAGGCTCTACCACGGAGTCCCCCTCGACTACGAGTCGGACCGCGTCCAGGTGGAGGGCTTCGTCGTAGCGGAGCTCCCGAAGCCGAGCCACTACGCCTCTGTTGCGAGCCTCCATGCCTGGCTCGCCGGGGAGGGAGTCCCCGGCATATACCGGGTCGACACGAGGATGCTCGTCGAGGAGATAAGGGAGCACGGGGTCGAGATGGGGATACTCGCCGTCTACCCCGGCCACGAGGAGCCCCCGAGCTGGGACGAGCTGGCAAAGAGGCTCGAGGCGAGCCCACGGTACGACGACCGGGTCCTCGCCTACGAGACCCAGCCCCGTGGCCCCGTCACCCACAGGCCCGAGGGGAGGCCCAGGGCCAGGGTGAGCCTCCTTGACTGCGGGGTCAAGTACGGGATACTCCGCAGGCTCCTCGAGAGGGGCGTCGAGGTCACCAGGATACCCTGCAGCAAGGCCACGGCGGACATGCTGCTAGACGGCTACGACGGCGTGGTGCTGGGCAACGGGCCCGGCAACCCCGCCCTCCTGCGCCGCGAGGCCAAGGTGGCGGCCGAGGTGGCCGCGTCCGGGAAGCCGGTGCTCGCGATATGCCTCGGGGCTCAGCTCCTCGCCCTGGGCCTCGGGGCTGAGACCTACAAGCTCCCCTACGGCCACCGGGGGGTCAACAAGCCGGTCGTGGAG
>JALUFI010000068.1 GCA_027043685.1 Pyrodictiaceae archaeon | reverse complement strand
CCCCCTACGCGTAGTCGACACCGGCTACGGCATAGAGAGGATAGCCTGGTTCACCCAGGACGTCCCCACAGCCTTCCACGCAATCTACGGGGACATGCTGGACGAGTTCCGCCGCCTCCTAGGCGTGGAGCCCGCCCCCGAGAAGCTCCTATGGGCTGCTGCGAGGGACGCGGGCAGGCTTGACCCCGAGGACCCCAGAAGCCTCGAGGCCTTCTACCAGCGAGCCGCGGGCGACGCGGGCCTCAGCGTCGAGGAGGCCCGGAGCCTCCTCCAGCGCGAGGCAGCGGTCTACGCGCTCCTAGACCACAGCAAGACGATAGCACTCATGCTCTCCGACGGCATAGTGCCTAGCAACACCGGCGAGGGCTACCTCGCGAGGCTCGTCATACGCCGCGCCCTCCGCATACTCAACCGCCTCGGCGCCGAGGTGAGCCTGGCCGAGCTCGTTGAGAGGCAGGCGAGGTTCTGGGGCCGCGACTACTACCCAAGGATGCTCGAGAACCTGGACTACGTGCTCCGGGTGACAAGGCTCGAGGAGAACCGCTACTACCGCACCCTCCAGCGCGGAGCCCGCGAGGTAGAGAAGCTCATACGCCGCAAGAAGAGCCTAGGCCTAGACGACCTCATACTCCTCTACGACTCCCACGGCCTACCCCCAGACCTCGTGGCGGAGGTCGCAGCCAAGCACGGCGTAAGGGTGGAGGTGCCCCACAACTTCTACGCAATAGTCGCCGAGCGCCACGGCGCCCGCGGAGGAGTCGCAAGGGAGCAGGAGAAGACAGCCCTACCCAGGGAGATAGTGGAGTGGGCGGAGACCTTCCCCGAGACACGGCGCCTATTCCACGAAGACCCCTACATGAGGCACTTCACCGCCAAGATACTGGGAGTAAGGGGCAACCACGTGGTCCTGGACAAGACAGCCTTCTACCCCACCGGCGGCGGCCAGCTACACGACACCGGCGTCATGGAGATATGCGGCGAGAAGTACCGCGTCACGAGAGTAGAGAAGACGCCGGGCAACGTCGTAGTCCACATACTCGACAAGGCGCCCCCCGAGAGCTGCGTAGGCGCGGAGGCCCGCGGGGAGATAGACTGGCAGCGCCGCTACCGCCTCATGAGGCACCACACCGGCGTCCACGTCCTCCTAGGCGCGGCCCGCCGCGTGCTCGGAGAACACGTCTGGCAGGCAGGAGCAGAGAAGACCCCGGAGAAGGCAAGGCTAGACATAACCCACTACGAGCTCCCCAGCCCCGAGGAGATACGCCGCATAGAGGAGCTAGCAAACAAGGCAATCCTCGAACGAATACCCGTCGAGTCAACCTACATGGACCGCAACGAGGCCGAGAAGCTCTACGGGTTCCGCCTCTACCAGGGCGGCGTCCCAATGTCCCCAGTGATAAGGGTGCTGAGGATAGGCGACTGGGACGTAGAGGCCTGCTTCGGCACACACCTAGCAAACACAGGCGAAATAGGCTCCATAAAGATAATCAACGTCGAGAAGCTCCAGGACGGCGTGGTCCGCTTCGAGATAGTGGCGGGCAGCGAGGTAGCAGCCTACGCCACCAAGCTAGAACAGCAGCTAGACGAGGCAGCCAGGCTCCTCAAGGCGAGCCGCAGCGACCTAGCAAAGCGCCTAGAAAAGCTCCTAGCAGAGTACAACGAGGCAAAGAAACGCCTAGCAGAATACAAGAAGAAGCTCGTAGAGCAGGCAGTAGAGCAGGCACGCGCCAAGCCACTCCAGGCAAACGGCCTCAGAGTCTACATAGTCGGAGTCCTCGAGGACCCAGACGCGGCCCGCGAAGCGCTACGCCGCCTAACAAGCAGCGACGAGCCAGCCCTGGCAGTAGCGGCCTACAGGCGCGGCAACGGAGCAGTAGTAGAGGTAGCAGCGACACCGGCAGCAGCCAAGCAGCTAGACCTACGAAGCCTAGCGAAGAAGCTAGCAAGCCACGGGCTACGCGGAGGAGGCAAACCAAGCCACATAACCCTCTACGCCAAAGACACCGAGCCAGCCAAGGCACTACAGAAAGTAGTAGACACCATCACCTCCGGCACAGGGGAACAATAGCTAGCCAGGTAGGCCCCGCCAGGGCGAAGCCCCTTTGTTCACCGAGGCACCGCCCCAGGCCTTCTACGAGCTCTACTTCCTCCTAGCAAGAGGCTACCCACGCACCCACGCCCTAGAACTAGTCGCCACCAGGCACCAGCTCACAAGGAGGCAACGCGTACTCCTCAACCGCTGCACCCACCCCCCAAGCATAAACAAGGAGACAAAGAAGAAACTCAAACCCCTAGACAAGGCCAAGAGACTGGTAATAGACACCTACAACCAGCTAGCAACAATATACGCCGCCCTCACCGGCAACCCCGTCTACCGCTGCACAGACCACGCAACCCGGGACAGCCTCCTCGGAGCAAGCCGCCAAGTAACCAAGCACGCCAAACAACTAGCAGCAATAGCCACAGCAACACTCGCCGCCCACCACGTAGAGGAGGCAGTCTTCATAGTCGACGCTCAGCCAAGCCACAGCGCCCACCTAGCAGCAGCCCTCAGAGAGGCAGCAGCAATCCACGGGGTCAACGCCGAGACAAGGCTAGAACACACAGCCGACAAGGCAATAATACAACTAGCAAACAAGGGCTACACAGCAGCAACAAGCGACACAGTCATACTCCAGAAAATCCCCGAAGCAACAGACCTCGCAGCCGCAGCAATAACCCTCACCGGCCTACAACGAGCAGTAACCGATATACCCCGCCTCCTAGAAGAGCAGCACACACGATGGTGCCAAGGCGGGCCCGTAGCCTAGCCAGGATAGGGCGCCGGCCTTCTAAGCCGGTGATCCGGGGTTCAAATCCCCGCGGGCCCGCCACAAACTCCACAAAACTATCGCTAACCTCGTGCGAGGGATGAAGTCAAACCCGGAAATCTCAGATCATTGTCGAGGCCCCTTCAGCCTTGATAATCACGTGATATAATCGTTACTCACCTCCGGAATTTTTAAGGCACAACTTTCAGCCACGGTATTCGCTTAAAGTCTTCGTCAAACGTTAGAATAGTATTTATGTCGTAGTGTTTACACGTTAGAGCTATAATTGCGTCTCTGGGCGCTAGTCTATAATTATCCATTGTGTTAACTATTTGACCTGGTTGAACCTCAATATCTGCAACAACTTCCACATATAGCTCTCTTAGCAGCGAGACAAATTTGCCTAGACTTTCCTTTGCGAAGGATATGCCTTTGCTTCTGATGAGTCTCCTTAGGTCATAGGCCCCCTTTATACTATACCTTTTCATTGCCTCTCTTCTTATAATAAAGTGGAAAACTTCGTCAATGACACCAATACTCGTCATTAAGAGGGGGTATTTATCTAGGAGTTCTTCAGCTTCAGAAGCACGAGCGCCCTCGTAGAGTAGCTGGATAAAGACGTTAGAATCTACAAAGACATGTCCACTCATAGGGGCTCCCACTCTGCTTCAGCTAGTAGCTCCTCTATCTCCTCCTCGGAAGCTTTACCTAGTATGCCACGGTACCTTCGCAAAACCTTCTTCCTCTCTTCACCAACCGGAACAAGCACTGCTATTCTCTCCTCGCCCTCTCGAAGGTCAAGGGGTTCTAATGGCTTAAGTACACCCTTCTCGTACCTCACTTTTACAGCTTTAGACAACCCCTTGCACCCGTACAATAATAACACCACGAGCCGATTAGCTTTTTCCGCTGGATGCTTCCAGAATATCATCGATTATATTCCGAAGGATAATCACTCGTAAAGCCTGTTTCTAATTAATAGTTATCGATGAAAAACACTGTTTTATATTCTCGGCTTTCGGGGCCGGAGGTCCCGGGGGTTCAAATCCCCGCGGAGCCGCCAAAGCCCAACACGATGAAACCATTCTCCAACGACAAGCCTGCCGCGAGCCACAAAGGCAAGCACCAGCTCATTCCCGTTCCCTCATCCCGGCTACCCAGTAGCAACACCTGGCGGGGCCAGCTCTCTGCCAACTCTTAATGACCTTGCCAAGTTCCGACCTACAACGCGTCGCCGCATGGAATAACAAACGTGTAATTATTGACCGCTAGGGCTGCATGACCCTCATAGGGTGGACGGCTTGGCCGGCTACGTAAGGATACGGCACGGCGTGACAAGGAGGAAGCATTCAGACGAGTACGAGAAGTTTCTAATCGATCGAGCGAGCAGTGCCTGATTACCAGAGCACGTCCGGTCTGAGAAAGGTAATATTTGCACGGAGAGACGAGGGCGACTTAACACACTTCCTCTTGATAACTATATGGGACTCCATTGAGGCTATGGAGAGGTTCACTGGCGGCGACCCCTACAAGGCGAAATACTACCCGGAGGACGATAAATATCTCAATAGAAAAGGAGGAAAACGTACAGATATAGCAGGATATTCTACGAGTCTTGAAGCCAGTAGCCGCAACACGTGTTTTTCAATCTCTATGCGTAGCTCCTCGTCGAGGCACAGCGTCTCCAACTATCCTCCACGCACAACCTGTGTTACCCATAATGCCCCTCCGGGGGCCAGCGCCCCGGGCTCATGGCCTCACTCTATAGGTCAGTGCATTGAGGCGGGTGAGCAGCTCCTCGGGCCATGTTACAACGCGGCCCACGCCCCCGCAGCTATTCCGGGACCCCTCCACGGCGCCCCGGGGGAGGCGTCTACGCCTCCTGCTGGCCCTCCGGCTCGACCGGCTGGATTGGCTGCTCCGCCACGCGGTCCCGGCGCAGGGGGAGGTCCAGGACGAGCCTCGCAGTGTAGATGATCGTTGCCGGGTCGTAGCCAGTCACGCCCTCCGGCAGGCCCAGGAGCCTCGCCACCAAGGGTGCATAAGAGCCACGCACACCAGCCAGGGCAAGCACCGTGCCGGGGCGCGGCAACGAGTCATACACAGCCTCGTGAGTACCCGGCTCCCTGGCCTCTAGAAGCACCTCGCGCACCCGGTACTTCCCACCCAGCAGCCCCCTGCTCACGCCAAGGATCTCCGCCTCCACCTCGAGCCTCGCGCCACGCGCCCCGCCACCGGAGCCAGGCATGTAGACTAGCCGGGCAGAGTACCTCCCAGCCTCCACCCAGACCTCCGCCTCACCATAACCCTCCTCAGCCTCGAGCGCTACACGCGCCCTGCCCCTCCAAGGCCCAGGCGCGACGTAGAGCAGCGCAGCACCCCTACAACAACCCCCCACAACCCTCGCACCAGGCGCCGCCACGTAGGTGAAGCCACCTCTCCTCAACGCAGCGAAGCCGTCGCGGCGAGCAGCCTCCCGGAGAGCCGCACCAGGGTCGCCACAGACCGGCGAGGCAAGCGGCACAAACCGCCCCTCGACACGGTCACACCGTCTACGCCCACAGTACCGAACCTCATGCAGCAACACAACCAAGCCGGGTTCAAGAC
>JALUFI010000067.1 GCA_027043685.1 Pyrodictiaceae archaeon | reverse complement strand
CCACCGCCACGCGGCGGAGGCTGAGCAGGAGCTCAGCAGGCTCGCCGGCCGCGAGGTAAGGGTGAGCCTGGTGCCCCACGCGGTGTCCAGCATAAGGGGGGCGCTGGCCAGCGGCCACGGCTGGGCGTCTAGGAGCGTGTCGGAGCAGGAGCTGCTGCGGGTATACGCCTCGTTCTACAGGGGCTCCGTCTTCGTCCGCCTCGTGCACGGGACGCCGCCGGGCTACCCGGACCCCAAGTACGTTGTGGGCAGTAACTACGCGGACGTGGGGTTCGCGGTGGAGGAGAGGCTCGGCAGGGTCACCGGGTTCGCAGCGATAGACAACCTGGTCCGCGGCGCCGCGGGCCAGGCGGTGCAGGCCTGGAACATAAGCATCGGGGTCCCCGAGGAGACTGGGCTCCTCTACCCGCCCCTCAAGCCCGCCTAGCGCCCCTCTGGCCCGCGTCCACGGGGTTCCCTTCCAGGCTTGTCGCTGGGTGGGGGTGTGGCTGCCCTGGCCCTGATAGTCGCGAAGGCCGGCGGCAGGGCCCTCATGAACAACATGGACCGGATACTTGACTCCATAGCCTGGGCCTCCAGGGAGGGACACAGGGTAGTCTTCGTCCACGGCGGCGGCGACATAGTGACGGAGTACTCGCGGAGGCTGGGAGTGGAGCCCCGCTTCGTTGTCAGCCCGCAGGGGGTGAGGAGCAGGTACACCACCTGGGAGGAGCTCGAGGTCTTCGTCATGACTCTCGGGGGGCTGCTGAACAAGAGGATAGTCTCCGGCCTCG
This sequence comes from Pyrodictiaceae archaeon, assembly GCA_027043685.1. Classification (GTDB taxonomy): domain Archaea; phylum Thermoproteota; class Thermoprotei_A; order Sulfolobales; family Pyrodictiaceae; genus QNYQ01. The sequence continues at coordinate 4,697 of JALUFI010000067.1, read as the reverse complement.
CCCGCCGGGGGCTCCACCCCGTGGGCCTCACGGGTGCTGATGGGCCCTCGGTTCTCGCGTCTAGGAGGAAGAGGATAGTCGTGGTCGACGAGGCTACGGGGAGGAAGCGGGTCATACCAGGCGGCTACACTGGGAGGATTACGAGCGTGAACACGGGGTTCCTCAACATGCTGCTCCGCGCCGGCTACACGCCGGTGCTGGCCCCGATAGCCTATGACCCCGAGGAGGGTGTGCCGCTGAACGTTGACGGTGACCAGCTCGCCTCCCGTGTCGCGGCTGCCCTGGGCGCCGACGTGCTAGCCGTGCTGACTGACGTGGATGGCTTGTTCCTGAACGGTGTCCTGGTTGAGAGGCTGGGCGTGGAGGAGGCGTTGAGGCTCGTCGAGGAGGGGAGGATAGGGAAGGGGATGAACAGGAAGATAATCGAGCTCTCGAGGGCGGTGGAGGAGGGCGTCTCGAGGGCCGTGATAGTCAACGCGTCGAAGCCTAATCCCTTGGAGGCGGCGCTGCGGGGGGAGGGAACCGTCCTCGCGAGGCAGGGCTAGCCTGGGAGCACGTAGCGGGGGTCTACGGGCACCCCGTTCTCGAGGAGCTTCTTGGCGCAGCGGCTGCAGTACCTTGGCTCCTTCCTGTCCACCTCGAGTATGCTGTTGCTGAAGCTCATCACGCACCTGGGGTTCGGGCAGTGCTCTAGGCCGAAGCCGTGGCCCAGCTCGTGGAGCGCCTCCTTGAGGAGCCTCTGGCGGAGCAGCTCCTCGTCGCTGGGCTCTCCGTAGAACTCTGGGCGGAGCCTCTCCGTGTATACCACCGCCACCCCGGCGCCGAGCATCGCCTGGCCGAAGACGAAGTTGAGGCCCGGCACGTAGGCGTCGCCGCCCACGACTAGCAGGAGGGCGTCGCTCCAGGCTGCGAGGCGCTCCCGGAGCAGCATAGCGTAGGCCAGGACCTGGTTGCTTAGCCACTGGCCCCTCACCGGGTCGAACATCTGCTGCGGCAGCACGGTCTCGCCGAGTAGCTCGACCCTGGCGCCGCTGTAGGCCTCGGATAGCCTCACGGCTAGCCACCGGATTAGAGAAGGCTCCTCCATGTACCAGGCTAGGGCCAGGCTGGGCGGCTTGGGCTCGGCCACTGCTTCCCCGCCACCCCGGAGGGCTCCTGGTGTGCCGGGGGAGGGGTTGTTCGCCTAGCGGCTCCACGCCGCCCGCTGTGTGGCTGCTGTGTGGGGGAGTGGTTGCGTGGTTGGCTGCCTCGGGGAGCTTGAGGGGTTCCTGAACGGGCTCCGGGGCCGTGGCGGGTACCGTGGCCTCGTTGTGCTTCACTGCGCTGAGCCCCGGGAGGCCGTGGAGGCTGTTGCCGGTGTCCTCGCGGGGCGTGGTGGCTGTGTCGGCGTGGTGACTCGGGGGCTGCGGCCGCGCGGGGGCTGGCCTCGTGGCTGCCTTGTGAGGGGCCCCGGCGGGCTTGGTGAGCTACTTGGCAGGGAGGCTCATTACGCCCTCGCTGCCAGTGAGGGGTTGCTTAGGCCCAACGTGGTCGCTGGCCTGGCCGGCGTCGTGGAGGCTGGTGGCGCTCTCGTCGTCGTTGCTCCCCGGCTTGCCTCGTGGAACCCTGGCCCCGCCGGGGGCCGTGGCGGGTACCGCCGCTACCTCCTGGCGTCGCTTAGGGAGGCCCGCTCCATCCTGTGGGCCGAGGGGCGCGGGGATGGTGGCTGCAGGGTGCTGCTCCGCCGGCTCCCGGGGCCCGCGCCGCGTGGCTGGCGGAGGCGGGGAGGCGCCCGCCTCGGCGGCGGGCTGGCTCGCCTCGGGGGCCTGCTTACGCCTGGGCAGGCTGAGGCGCTCCGCCGCTACCTTGGGGAGAGGCGGCGCCTCCGCGGCTTCCTGGCTCTGGGTGGCAGGGGGAGGGGGAAGAGCTTCCTGCTGGGCGTCGTTGCCGCCGTGGAGGCTTGGCTGGGGCTCTCGGGCCCGGTGGCCCTGGTTGCTCCCTCGCCTGGGCAGCTGGGGAGCCTCCTCCGCGGCTTGAGGCTGGCCGCTGCTAGGCTCGGGCTCCGCGTGGAGAGGCGGAGCGGGGAGCTTGTCGTCGGGGACGCGGTGTTCCGGTACGCGGCGCCCGGGGAGGTTGCTCCGGCGCCGGTTGTGGTTGTCGACGAGGCTGCCGCCGTGGGGGCTGCGAGGCTGAGGAGGTACTCGAGGCGCGCGTGGCGGCTCCTAGCGGCGACTACGACGCATGGCTACGAGGGGGCGGGGAGGCTGCTCGCGCTGGAGGCCGAGGAGGTGATGCCCAGGCCCCTGCTCCGCGTGGTGCTCGAGGACCCGGTTCGGTACCCGCCGGGCGACCCCCTGGAGGACTGGGTTGAGGAGACCTTTGTCCTCCGCCCCCGGGGCCCCGGCGCGGCTCCCGTCGGCGAGCCGGGCTCGGCCGTGTTCAGGGTCTTCGACCCCGTCTCCGGGGCAGGGGACACGGGGCTTGTGAGGGGCCTCGCCTCTCTCCTCATGGAGGCCCATTACCGGGCTGAGCCTGACTACCTGCTCGTCCTCCTCGAGTCCACGACGCATGAGGTCGTCTACGCGGAGACCGGTGGGCACCCGGTGGCGGTGGCTGATGTTGGGTACGAGGAGCCGGGGCTCCCGGAGCCTGGGAGGCTGAGCCTCCGCCTCCTCGGGGAGCTGCTGGGAGGGGAGCCCGGGCTCTGCGCGGCGAGGGTTGTCCGTATCGCTGTGCATCCCGGGCTGCAGCGCCGCGGACTCGGCAGCAGGCTGCTCCGCTTCGTGGAGGAGAGGGCGGCTGGGAGGGGCTGCGGCCTCGTCACCGCCGTCTACGGCAGGCCCGGGGTTACTCCCTTCTGGCTCCGGAACGGCTACACGGTGTTCTACGTGAGCCCAAGGTACAACAAGGTGACGGGTGAGAAGAACTTCGCCGTGGCGAAGCCCCTGGCGCCCCGTGCCGGGGACGTGTTAGCCGAGGCCGTCAGGGAGGCCGCGGCCAGGCTCGTCCTGGCGGCCCACGTCGTCTACCGCGACGTGGCGGCTGAGAGGCTCGCCGAGGCACTGGCCTCGATGGCCAGGTACGCGGACGGCGCCCTCCGCGCCCCGCCGGGCCGCGCTCAGCTGGAGAGGGCGCTGCACGTGCTTGAGTCCCGGGGCGCCGAGAGGCTCGAGTCCGTCACGCACGTGGTGTACGCCGCTGCTGCCCATCTCCTCCCAGGCGCCGTCAGGGAGCTTACACGCGAGGAGCTGGTAGCGGTTACAGCCTACGTGCTCCAGGGGAAGCCCTTGAACGAGGTTGCCGATGCCATCGGCAAGCCCGTGGGGGAGGCCGCCGAGGTGCTCCTCAATGCCTCGGTGAAGCTGCTCCGCCTCGCCCTGGAGCACCGCGGCAAAAACCCTGGAGAGCCTGGGGGGCTAGCGTAGGCCGAGCTTCTCCTCAAGCTGCTTGATGGCCTCTAGGAGCCTGCGCTCCTGCTCCTCGAGCTTCCTCTGCCTCAGCTCCAGGACCTCCAGCTCGTCACTCACGTAGCGCAGCGCCTCCTCGAGGCTCGTCTCCACCAGGAGGCCGCCTACCTCGCGGAACACTGTACGGGGCTTCTTCTCCTCCAGTATCCTCTTCGCCTCCCTAAGCTCGGCTATCCTCGCCCTCACCGTGTTGAGCTCGGTGCGCACGGCGCTGTACTCGCGCAGCAGCTCCTGGAGCCGCGCCACGTCAGCCTGGGCCGCCAAGGCCGGGTCATCTCCCCTTCAGTGCGGTGTGTAGGGTTTGCTGGGCCCCGGTGGGGCGAGAACGAGGCCTGGATGGCCCCGAGGCTGGGGGCTGTGAGGGGCGGAAAACTTCTGGGGAGAGATTGTCTCGGCGGGGTTACTGCTGGCCCTGCTGCTCCTGGCGGACCAGCTCCTCTACCTGGGGGAGTATCTCGTTGATCTTCCTGTTGACCTCCTCTAGCTTCCTTAGTAGGTCTAGCCTTAGGCTCTCCAGGGTGGCTATGCGCTCCTCTATCATCTTCCTGGCGTCGTCTATGCCTACCTCGACGCTGAGCCTTCCGCCGACGCCCATTATCACTGTCTCGGGCTTCTCTATCTTGGCGCGTATGAAGTTGCCTGCGCCTATGGGTACTAGGACGGTCTTGCCCTCGCCGTACTTCTTGATGTACTCGAGCACCTCTATGCTGGCGGCTAGGTCCTGGATGGTCGCGTTGATTATGTCTATCTGAGCGCGGAGCTGGTCGGCCTGGGCTATGAGGCTCCTGAGCTCGTCCTGAAGCTTGCGGAGCTTCTCATGGTTCTGTGCCTTGGCCGCCACGGCTCTCACCGTGTATAGCGGGCTCGGCCGCTTTTACTTAAAGGTTTGGTTCATAGGTAGGTGTGTCGTACACATATATACAGTGCTTCTTTGAAATCTCTTGCATCGTGTCCATAGGTATGCATGTAGGTTACTGTTTTGCGAGCCGGGTTTAGCGGTGCCGATGCCCTGGACGCTCCAGGCAGCGATATCCAGGGGAAGGGAATGGGGCGCGGGGCTGGAGGTGCCGGTGGGCTTGGCTAGCGAGAAGCGGGGCAGGGAGGCCGTGGAGCTTGATGCGGGCGAGCTTGGCAGGGCTGCCCAGCTGCTCTATGACGCTTTCTCGCTCATAGAGGGCGTTGGGGGTAGTTTGTCGCCCTATGTGCCTACGCAGGAGTTTGTGGCCGATGCCGTGGTTTGGCTTGCCTCGG
>JALUFI010000066.1 GCA_027043685.1 Pyrodictiaceae archaeon | reverse complement strand
TGTGGATGTAGAGCCCAGAGGAGTTCATGTAAACCAGCCAAAGGCCGGCAACGCGTCCACCACTACTTACATTCAACTCGACACGCACATTGCACACTAGGCTTCTCTCGTCACTTCCTCTCGCGGCACCATGGTGTCCCGCATGGTAGACTGCGGCGAGCACTGCTACCGCTAAAGCTAGAGCAAGAGCCGTAATGAGTACTCCACGGCTCATATGTGTCACCGCTCCTTTGTTTATGTATTGCTTCTCGTGTATCTTTCTCCTAGTTCCGAACCAGGTGAAACGCTTAAATTACAACTCGGCAGCTCAACGGAGAGATATAGTTGTGCGGAATGCCCTTATGCGTTATTGCATTGTAGCGCTGACTAGGGTTTCGCTGATGCAGTGATCTGGGGGCTGCCTCCCATGGCTTTATGGTTGCTTGCTCAGCTGCTTCATCGGCTACGGCGCCGCGGCGGCCGTGGCGGTGCCTCTGCCTCTGGGAGGCCTAGTGTTGTAGCGTTTGGGGCTGCGCGGCGCTTCTACGGGGAGGGGTTGGCTGAGCTGGGCCTCTTGTTCGAGGACGTGGGCTCTGTGCTTGAGGAGGTTGAGGGGCTGCTGGACTACGCCGAGTACCTGCTCGGGCCTCTCGCTACCCGGCCCCCCAGCGGATGAGCTTCTTGGCGGCCGCGAGCGCCGCGGCGTTCCACGCTAGGAGGGCTAGGAGGGGCGTGGTCCAGGGGTAGGCGTTGTGGTACCCGGCTAGGGCTCTTGCCAGCTCCGCTGCCGCCGCGGTCGGTGCTAGGAGGGCTGCTGGCCTGAGCCAGGCGGGCAGCGCTGCGAGGGGGTAGAAGACTGGTGGTAGGAGTATGAGGAGGGTCACCACGGGGTTCGTGTAGGCCGCTATGTTTGTCGGCTTCCTGGCCGCCATGGCTATGGCTAGGCCGGTCATGACCGCCACGGGTAGTAGGAGGAGCGCGGCGGCGAGGGAGGGGGCTACTAGGCCGAGGGCGCCGAGCGGCGCGGCTAGGATGACTAGGAGGAGGGTGCTCGGCGCGAGGAGGGGGAGGCTGGCGAGGAGCACCCCGGCCAGGTACTGGCGGGGCGTGACGGGGCTGGCGACGAACATGTCTAGTAGGCCGAAGAGCCTCGCCTCACCCACCTCCTGGCCCACAGTATTGACCCCGGCGCCCCAGACGCCGCTGACTATCCAGGCCACGACCACGCTCCTCGCGGCCTCGGCTCCTCCCCAGGCGTAGAGGATTACCAGGAAGGCCAGGGCTAGGACGGCGTCCTGGACTAGCCACGTGGGCTGCCTCACAACCCACCTACTGGCAAGAGCCGCCACACCCAGGGCTCCGCGGAGCCCCCGCATGGCCTTCACCGCTCCCCGTCCTCCCCCGCGGCGTGGACGTGGGCTAGGTAGACGTCCTCGAACCCCGTCTCCTCAACCACCGTCTTCTCCGCCTCGGCCTCTGAGGCCAGGGCGAGGGCCTCTCCACGCGTCTCGGCGTAGAGTATCACCGTGGCCTCTCCGAGGCGGAGCACCCTAGCCGCCCTGGGGAAGCGGCGGGCGCCGGTGAGGACGACGCGGTACCGGTAGGGGAGCCGCTCGGCGAGCCCCTGGGGGCTGCCCTCCGCCACCACCCTGCCCCGGTGCATGAGGACGGCGTGGTCGGCGAGCACCGCCGCCTCCCTCATGTCGTGGGTCGTGAAGACTATGCATCTGCCCCTGGAGGCCTCCCTCCGGACCACCTCCCAGACCCGGTACCTCGCCTCAACGTCCAGCCCCGTGGTGGGCTCGTCGAGGAAGACCACGTCCGCCTCGGAGGCGAGAGCCATCGCTGCCGCTACCCGGCGGCGCTGCCCGCCGCTCAGCACCCAGCCGGGGCGGCCACGGATCTCCCAGAGCCCCAGCTCCTCGAGAACCTCCCTGGCCCTCGCGGCCGCGTCTCGGAGCCCCCAGCCCCTCGCGACGAGGTACCACCTCACGGCCTCCCAGGGCGTCCAGTTGGGGTCTATCCTCGCCTCCTGGGGAACCAGGGCTATCCTCCTCCTCACCTCCCATGCGTCGCGGACCACGTGGAGCCCCGTGACCCATGCATCGCCCCTGCTGGGGCGGAGCACGGTGGAGAGCATGCCCACAGTGGTTGTCTTCCCCGCCCCGTTGGGGCCAACGAGGACTGTCACCGCCCCCGCGGGGGCCGTGAACGAGGCGTCCACGACGCCCCAGGTGTCGCCGTATCTCTTGCCGAGGCCCCTGGCTACAATGCAGTCATCCAAGGAATGGCTCCACCCTCCCCCCGGGGGAGGCGCTAGTCGCTCACCGCATCTATATAACGGCTATGCGACGAGATAGACTAGGAGCGAACCGCTTATACGCATCCATGCAGGTATTCTCTGGGACGCGTCTGGGGCTGGCCCGTTGTATAGTCCGTGGAGGAGGCGTGGGCCAAGGTACCATAGGAGGCGTGTCCCCAAGGAGCCCGCGAGGATAGACTTCGTGGTGAGCGTCGACCGTTGCCTCATGAGCAACCACCACGGCAAGGAGTTCATAGGGTTCATGGCGACGGGGCCCGCGGTGGGCATGCCGGAGAGGGTTTGGATGAGGATAGCCTGCCCGCCGATAAGGGTGGATAGGCATGGCTTCCCCTGGCAGGCCCCCTACGGGCTCCGGAAGATAGAGGCGGCTCTCCGGGACGCCGGCTTCCGGGCAGCCGTGGTTGACCCGGATTATGTAGCGTACTACGTGACCCATGGAGCCAGGGCCCTCATGATTGGGCACCACGACTACTTCGCCTACGGGCCCCCGAGCAGCGAGTGGTGGATGCTCACCGGCCGCGAACCGGTTAACAGGAAGAGCTTCATGGACTTCATCAGCATGCCGGAGATATGGTGGGCGAAGAGGGAGAAGGGGCTGCGGGTAGTCATAGGGGGGCCCGCTGTCTGGCAGTGGGACGTCTACCGCGAGGCCCTCGAGAGGTGGCCTGTGGACACCATAGTCGACGGCGAGGCGGAGAAGGCTGTAGTAGAGCTCGCGGAGAAGATAATGAGTGGCGAGGAGCTGCCGCGCCGGGTGGTGGTGCCGCCCAGGGAGAGCCCCAGGGTCGAGGAGATACCGGTCATCAAGGCGCCGAGCGTCAACGGCCTCGTGGAGATAATGAGGGGGTGTCCTAGGGGCTGCAAGTTCTGCAGCGTCACCCTCCGCCCCCTCCGCTACATGCCCCTCGACAAGATAGAGGCGGAGATAAGGGTTAACCTCGAGAACGGCGTCGGCAACGTAATCCTCCACAGCGAGGACGTCCTACTCTACGGCGCCGACGTGGTGAAGCCTAGGCCGGAGCCCCTGCTCCGCCTCCACGGCATGGTTGCCCGCTACCTAGAGGAGTACGACGCGGGCTTCGCCTGGAGCCATGCGAGCCTCGCAGCGGTGAAGTACGCGGAGGAGCACGGCAGAACCGTGTCTAGGATAGCGGAGCTGGTGCTGGACGGCGACAGGAGGAAGATGTTCGGCGTGGAGGTGGGGATAGAGACGGGCTCGGTGAGGCTAGCCAGGAAGATAATGCCGGCTAAGGCCGCCCCGTACCCGGCGGAGAAGTGGCCCGAGATAGTCGAGGACGCCTTCCGCATAATGGCTGACAACAACATAGTGCCCGCCGCCACCTACATACTCGGGCTCCCCGGGGAGACCGAGGACGACGTATACGCAACCATAGAGCTTATTGAGAGGCTGAGGCCATACCCCAGCCTGATAGTGCCAATGTTCTTCGTCCCTATGGGCATGCTGAAGGACCTCGAGGGCTTCCGCAGGGACAACTTGAAGCCCTACCACGTCGAGGCAATGAAGGTGTCCGCCCGCCACAGCCTCTACTGGGCCCGCCGCCTGCTAGCAAAGGGCTACCTCGACAAGGCCCACTACCTGCCGATAAAGCTGCTGATAGAGGCCTTCCTCCACGTAGCCGAGAAGAGGATAAACAACATAGACAAGTACTTCGAGGACATACTGGAGGCGCCCACGGCTCCCAGCCGGAGGGAGCGGGCAGCGGCCAGCGCCTAGCACCCCCGCCACGCAATATGGGGGCCAGGCCCCACCGCGGGCCGCCGCGCGGCGGAGGGGAGGGCCAGGGCCTTGACCCGGGTCCTCGACCTAACCATGCCGGTGGGGCCCGGCACGAGGGTCTACCCGGGCGACCCCGGGTTCGAGGCGGAGGCCTACGCGGTGCACAGCCGGGACGGGTTCTACGCCAGGCGGGTCTGCATGCCGGAGCACATCGGGACCCACGTGGATGCTCCGCTCCACTTCGCCCCCGGCGGCCTGGACGCCGCCCGCCTCCCCCTCTGGAGGCTTGTTGCGCCGGCGTGGGCCGCCGCGCGGCCCCGGGGCGGTGGCGCGGCCGGCTGGGGCGAGGTCTCCGGGGCCCTCGGGGGCTGCGGGGCCCGGCTTGCCCCGGGTGAGTGGCTTGTGCTCGCGACGGGGGGCAGGGTCCTCGCCGCCTCGGTTGCGGAGGCGCTCGTCTCCCTCGGGGCCGCGGGGCTCGCCGTGGACTCCATGAGCCCCGACGATGAGCCCTACCCGGTGCACCGAGTCCTCCTCCCCGCCGGGGTGCCGATACTGGAGAACCTCGTGGTCCCCGGGGAGCTGCTGTGCAGGCGCTTCACCCTGGTGGTGGCGCCCCTCCCCCTCCTGGGGGGCAGCGGCGCCCCCGCGAGGGTCTACGCGGTGCTTGACGGAGGCAGGCTCGGCGACGAGGCCCAGGAGGGGCTCCGCGGGGGAGAGGGCTAGAGGAGGAGCGCGTGGAGCCCCTCCGCCCTGGCAGCCTCTGCGAGCCTCCTGTCACCCGTGACTAGGGTGTCTCCCCCGGCTTCCCTGGCGGACACTATCTGCAGGGCGTCCGCGATGTAGATGTGGCGGCGGAGGACTATCGCCACGGAGGAGCGTAGTATCCTCGGGCTGGCACCGATGAGGACGGCGCCGCCCCGCCTAGTGAGCGTCTTGAGCTCTCTCAGCATCCTCCGCAGCAGCTGACAAGCGCGCTCGTGTCGAGGTAGTAGACCCCGCCTCGGCGCCCGCTACCCTAGGCCCCGGAGGCGGCCATCCCTAAGCTCCCTCACCGCCGTCGCCGCGTCAATGCCCCTAGGCCTGTCCCTGACGGCCTCCCCGGGGTCCAGGGGCTCAAGGGGACCCAGCCCTAGGTCCTCGGCCAGCGTCTCCGGCCACTCGCTCGACGCAATGTACTCTAGGTACTCCCTGACCAGCTCCGCGGGCTCCTTGCCCTGCCTCCGGGCGGCTTCCCGGATCTCCTCTGCGAGGCCGCGCCGCAGCCTCACCACGAGCTTCTCGCCGGCGGCCTGCATCCAGGCGCCCCCAGGGGGGATGGAGAGGAGAGGGGCTCCCTAAACACTGGTCCCGGAGACTGTGTCTGCGCTAGCTTGGGGGCTCGTTGTTCTTCACGGGGTCTGGGGGCTCTGCTTCTAGGCCTAGGCGTGCTGCTGCCCCGTGGGCCGCTA
>JALUFI010000065.1 GCA_027043685.1 Pyrodictiaceae archaeon | reverse complement strand
CCGCCCCCCGGTGCTGTTACTGTGTGACGGCCAGGGCTTGTTTATGCGCCTCGCCCGGAGGGTCTTGGCCCGCGCCACGGGCTGGTGCGGATTCATGTACCGGTGTTTACGGTTACTCCTTTCTTCCCGGTCCTTGGTTCCGCACCGCCTCTCTGGGTGCCTGGTTTGGCTGTGGAGAGCTGTGTCGGGGTCTCGTGCCTGGGCGGCGTGGGCGGTGAGTGGCCCCGCTCCATGAGGGTCGGTTTGCTGGACTCGACGCTGCGTGAGGGGGAGCAGACGCCGGGGGTTAGCTTCACGGTTGAGCAGAAGCTGGAGATAGCGAGGCTCCTGGACGAGATAGGCGTGGCGATGATAGAGGCTGGTCACCCCAACGTGGCGCCGGATGTCCACGAGGCTGTCAAGAGGATTATTGGGTTGAAGAGGGAGGGTGTTATCCGTAGGGCCGAGATAGTTGCCCACAGCAGGGCAGTGAAGACGGATATCGATGTCGCTGCTTCGCTTGAGCCGGACCGGGTGGCGGTGTTTTACGGGGTCAGCGATATCCATCTCCGCTACAAGCACCGCAAGACCCGCGAGGAGGCCCTCTCAGTTATAGCGGAGATGGTTGAGTACGCCCGGAGCTACGGGGTCAAGGTGCGCTTCACTGCCGAGGACGCGACGAGGGCCGACTACGGGTTCCTAGTGGAGGCTGTGAGGACTGCGAGGGACGCGGGGGCGGATAGGGTGTCGATAGCCGACACAGTTGGCATAGCGACGCCCTACGCTATGAGGAGGCTGTTTGAGCGTCTCCGCCGGGACGTGCCGGGCGTGGAGTTCGACGTCCACGCCCACAACGACCTAGGCCTCGCGGTCGCGAACAGCCTCGCAGCCGCCGAGGGCGGGGCAACCATAATCCATGTCACCGTCGGCGGCCTCGGGGAGAGGGCCGGGATAGCCCCCCTGGAGCAGGTGGCTGTGGCGCTGAAGAGGCACTACGGGCTCGACGTCGTAGACCTGCGGGGCGTGGTGCGGCTCGCCAGGCTCGTCGAGAGGTACAGCGGGGTCCCCATACCACCCACTGCGCCCGTCGTCGGGGAGAACGTGTTCACGCACAAGGCCGGGGTCCACGTAGCCGGCGTGCTCGCGAACCCCGAGACCTACGAGGCGTATCCCCCGGAGTGGGTGGGGAGGACGAGGGACTACACCATAGACAAGTACACTGGCCGCAAGGCGCTCCGCGCCAGGCTGGAGAGGCTCGGCGTACGCGTCAGCGACGAGGAGCTGGACGCGATACTGAGAAGGGTGAAGGAGAGGAGCGAGGCGAGGTGGCTCCGGGACGAGGACCTCCTGGAGATAGCGGAGGAGGTAACTGGCCGCGCCCTCAGGCTCAGGCCCCCGGAGCACGTGGAGGCCCTGGTGACGGTGCGCTGCGACTCAAACATCTACACAACCGCCGTGGCCAGGAGGCTGAGCCTAATACCGGGCGTGGAGGAGGTGATAGAGGTGACTGGGGAGAACGACATACTGCTGCGGGTGAGGGCCAGGAACCCCGTCGAGCTGAACCAGGTGATAGAGGCGATAAGGAGCGTGCGGGGCGTGAGGAGCACCTACACGATGCTCGTGCTCCGCAGGCTCGCGAGCAGCGGCGACGGCGCGGCGCCAGCGGCTCGGGAGAGGGGGCGAGAGGGGAAGGCCTAGATCATCATTGTTGGGGGCCTCCTGCCCCCGGCCTCCTCCTCCTCGCCGCCCTTGGCGGCCGCTACGAGTGGGTTTATCTTGCCCTCCTTGGCGAGCTTCTCCAGGAGGTTCCTCACGTCGCTGGTGTGCTTGATGTCTATCTGGAGCAGCTCCTCGAGGACCCTGTACATGACCTCCCATACCTCTAGGAGCATCTCCCTCGGCACATGGGCTATTATCACGGGGTCCTGGAGCCAGTTGTCGAAAGCCTTTATGGTGCGCAGCATGTGCTGGAACGCAGCCCTCGTCGCCACTATTATCTCTAGCCTGTCGCCCTCGTCGATCTTCTCCTTGGTCTCCCTGAAAGTCTCGAGCACGCGGCGCTGCATCTTCACCCACTCGTCGAGCTGCTTGAGGAACGCGTAGTCTATCACCCTCACCTCTCCCGGCCTGCTCACGCCTAGTTCACCCAGCCATCCCCTAGTGGGGCTCCGGGGGCCCCTATTTACTGGGCGCCCGGGAGGGCCGGGCGGCTGACCCACCGCCCTCCTACCGCCGGGAGGGGCTAGTGGACCGCCTCGGCGGCGAGCCTCTTGAGGCGACGTATCGTCCTCGACAGGGGTATCTCCATGGGGCAGACTACGTCGCATGCCCTGCAGCCGAGGCATAGCTGGGCCAGGGCCGCCGCCTTCTCCACGCCCTCCGTGACCGCTGTCCATAGAACCCCCATTGGGCCGCCGTAGACCCTGCCTCCCCAGTGGTTGCCCGCCACCCTCCAGACGGGGCACTCCCATTGGCAGCGGCCGCACCTTATGCAGCGGAGGATGTCCCGCAGCCAGGTCTTGGCCGCCTCCCTCCTCCCGTTGTCGACCAGGAGTACGTGCAGCTCCCTTGGCCCGTGCGCGCCCCTCACCCTGTGATGCTCTATGTCCGCGGTACTGCTGGGCCCGGCTATGACGTTGATGTATGTCGGTGGGTAGAGGCCCGCGTTTATCGCCTCGAGGAGGGCCACCGCGAAGGCATCCTCTATGCTGGGCACTATCTTCTCGACGCCGGCCACGGCCACGTGCACCGGTGGAAGCCCCGTGACTAGCCTTATGTTGCCTTCGTTCTCCACCAGCACTATGGCGCCCGTGTCAGCCGCCAACGCGTTAGCGCCGCTCACGCCCAGGGACGCGTGGACGAACTTGCCGCGGAGGAAGCGCCTCACCGCAGCCACTATCTCCTCGGGGGCCGCGTCCTCCGGGACCGGGGCGCCCAGCCCCTCCCTTACGAGGCGGGCCGCCTCCTCCCTGGTGAGGTGCACCGCCGGCGCTATCGCGTGCATAGGCTTCCCGCCGCTGAGCTGGACAAGCAGCTCGCCGAGATCGGTCTCCCAGACCTCTATGCCGCGCTCCTCCAGGCCCCGACGGAGCCCCAGCTCCTCCGCAGTCATGCTCTTCGAGAACACCACTGGCCCCCGGCCCGCGAGCCCGGCAACGTACTCCACCGCCTCCCGGGGCTCCTGGACAAGCACGGGCCTGGCGCCGACCCTGCGGAGGCTCTCCATGGCCTCCTCTATGTAGTGGTCGAGCCTCGCCGCAGCCTCCTCCTTGGCCCTCCTGACCCGTCTCCTCAGCTCCTCGACGAGACCCCCCGCGCCCCTCTCCGCCCGGGGAATCGCCTCCAGGGCGTTGAGGGAGGCGCGGCGCAGCGCCTCCCGGACACCGGGGTCCAGGGCCGCCGAGACCGCCTCCTCCACCGCCTCATCGAGGAGCGCGCGGAGGCTGGCGACGGGCAACCCCTTGTCTCACCCCTCGGCGGCGGGGAGCGCCTCGGCGAGGTAGAGGGCCACGTCCCTCACCTCCACGGCGCCCCGGGCGGCCCTTGAGAGGCTGGTGTAGCATACTGGGCAGAGCACCGCCACCCTCTGGGCCTCGGCCGCGAGTTCCCGGAGCCTCTCCTCCGCTATGGCGAGGGCCAGGCCCGGGGAGAGGGCGGCGACGGGGCCCCCGCAGCAGGCTGTGGCGCCGCGGCTCCTCCTCGGCTCAAGTACCCGGTACCCCGCTGCCTCCAGGAGGCGGCGGGGCTGCTCCACGACCCCGAGGCCGCGGGCGTAGAGACACGGGTCGTGGATGACTAGGCTGCCGCGGTCCCGCTTCGTGAGGCTCAGCTCTCCGTCCCGGAGAGCCTGGTCGAGGAGCTCGAGGTAGCTGACCGCGTTTGGCTCGTAGCCCGTGTACTCGGGGAGCAGCTCCCGGAGCACCACCCCGGTGTGGGGGTCGGGGTAGACTATTGTCTCGGCGCCGCTCGCCTGGAGGAGCTTCGCCAGCCTCTCCGCGTGCTCCGCGAAGAGGTCGTCGAAGCCGAGGTCGTGGAGCAGTATGCCGCTGTACATCTCCTCCTCGCCGAGGAATGCCGGCTCGTGGCCGGCGGCGCGGAGCAGCGCGACTATGGAGCGGAGCACCTCGGCGCCGTAGCCCTCCTCGCTCCTCGGCGGCCTAACCAGCCTCCCGAGCCCCAGCCTCGCCGCCGCGCCGAGGAGCCTGCCTCCTCCCCGCTTCTCGAGCCTCGCCAGCGCCGACACCATGGCCTTGATGTAGGGGGCTAGCTGGTAGAGGCCGCCGGTGTAGAGGAGGAGGCGGCCCCTCCTCGGGAGGCCGAGGCCGCTGGCCCAGCCGCTGAGCACCCCCCGGGGCGCGGGTATGGGGAGCCCCGTCTCCCGGTACAGCCTCGGAACAAGCTCCAGCACCGCGGATGCTATCGGCAACCCCTGGGCTCACCTCCTCCCCCTGGCCTCCACCTGGAAGACGGGGGCGCGGCCACCGCCGAGGCGGAGGGCGAGGCTCCTGGCGGCCCTGGAGAGCCACGCCACGTCCAGCCCCACGGGGCAGCTGGAGACGCAGGCCCTGCATAGGAGGCAGCTGTAGACTGAGGCGAGGGCCTCCCGGGTCGGCCTCCCCGAGGCTATCGCCGCTGCCGCCGCTACGCGTCCCCTGGGCCCGTAGCCCCGGTGGGGGCCGTGGCGGAGCACTGGGCACGCGGGCTCGCAGAACCCGCAGCCCAGGCACCTGGAGGCCAGCTCCGAGACCCTCCTAGCCAGCTCCTCCACAGTCAACCACCTTGCCCGGGTTGAGTATGCACCTTGGGTCGAAGACGCGCTTCAGCGCCGCCATCAGCTCGAGGAGGCGTGGGGAGCCACGGGCCTCCAGCTCCATGCGGAGCCCCTGCTTCTTGAGCAGCCCTATCCCGTGCTCCGCGCTAACCGTGCCGCCCAGCTCCACGGCTATCCTCATCACCTCGTGGAACCACTCGTGCACCCTCCTCGCCTGCCCGGGGTCCCCTGGGTCGAAGCCTACCGCTGGGTGGAGGTTCCCGTCGCCCACGTGGCCCCCCATGAGGACGCGGAGCCCCATCTCCGCTGAGACGCGGCGCACCTCCTCCACGGCCTCCGGGAGCCTGCTCGGCGGCACCGCCACGTCCTCCACGTAGACCAGGGGGTTCTCCACGCCGAGGACGCGGCGGCTCACGTGGAGCTGGGCGGGGAAGAGGCTGCGGCGCAGCCTGAGGAACCCCCTCTCCTCCGCCTCCCTGAGCCCCGGCGCGGCGTCGGCGTAGACGGCTCGGTGGCGCCTCGCAGCCCCGAGCAGCGTCTCGGTCATGCGCTTCACCGCCTCCCTGCAGGTCTCCACTGAGGCCAGGAGCATGTGCCCACGGGGCACCTTCATGCCGAGGAACTCCGCGGCAGCAGACACCGTCTCCTCGTCCATGAACTCGGCTATGAGGAGCGGGAGCCCCCTCTCCCTCAGCTCCACCACCGCCTCGGCGAGGTCGCGGAGGCTGGGGAAGAAGGCGAGCACCGTAGGCGAGGCCTCTGGGAGCGGCGTCACCCGGAGCAC
>JALUFI010000064.1 GCA_027043685.1 Pyrodictiaceae archaeon | reverse complement strand
CCATAACCCTCCTCAGCCTCGAGCGCTACACGCGCCCTGCCCCTCCAAGGCCCAGGCGCGACGTAGAGCAGCGCAGCACCCCTACAACAACCCCCCACAACCCTCGCACCAGGCGCCGTCACGTAGGTGAAGCCGCCCCTCCTCAACGCGGCGAAGCCGTCGCGCCGAGCAGCCTCCCGGAGAGCCGCACCAGGGTCGCCACAGACCGGCGAGGCAAGCGGCAGAAACCGCCCCTCGACGCGGTCACACCGGGTACGCCCACAGTACCGAACCTCATGCAGCAACACAACCAAGCCGGGTTCAAGACAGAGCCCCCTACCGCCCCTAACCACCTCCTCCCGGAGCAGCCTAGCCACCCTGCCACGACGAACCCTAACAACAAGGCTGCCTCCAATCAACAAGACAGCCAGAAGAATAAACGCAGCGCCAAGCTCCATGGAGAACGGTAACAGGCTAGCGCCAATCAAGAAGAAGACAACCAACCCAACAAAGCTAAGCGCGACACCTCTCTCATCAACCACTGCAAGAACGGGGCCTATTGTGCCGGCCTCGTTACCCACGGGGCTCATCCCCTCAGCTCATCTCCGGCCCCCGGCCTCATGCATAATTATTTCCTCGATGGCGTCTACGAGGTCCTCTACATGTCTAAAAGCATACTCCACGTCTTCTCGGCTACGCAAACCCTTATAGAAACAGACATGCATACCCGTTGCATACATCCATGCAGTGCGTACCCAGGAGCCCAGCTCTCCAGCCAATTCCTCATATATTCCCAAAGCTCTACATGGTTGTGTAGCCTCCTCTCCTCTCTCCACGAGGCGTAGGCCTTGACCGCGAGCGCCGCTGCGCCCCACGGCTTCTCCGCCGCCTGCCTCACGTCGCCCAGCTCTAGCTCCTCTCCCGCTTGTTGAAGGAGGCTGCGCGCGGCCTCTATGTAGCTGCGTGCCTGCTCCTCCGGAATACAGGTCGTGCATGAGAAGATCAAGCGCATATTCTTCGAGGCTGCGACCCTGTCGTCTAGCTTCACCTTCAAGTCTCTCGGCTAGGCTGCGGGGGAGACGTAGCTGCATATAGGTCAAAGCCGGTCTCCATCCCCAGAGAGCAACCCTGCCTCTTGACACTCTATGCTCTAACTCGTCTCGGTGTCGATTAGCTTTAGTGCTTTCATCCATTCTCTCGGTGTGGGGTCTTTGCCGGTGGTTGCTTTGAGGTATAGCCGGGGGTGGTGGGTTGTCTGGGTTGCTGAGGCTAGGGTTGCTAGTGTGCGTGCGGTGTCCCGTAGCTGTTTGTCTTCTATGAGCTCCCGGTCGCGTAGCACTAGGTAGATGTAAGTCCTGGTGTGTAGCGGCCTGATCCGGGGGTGGAGTTCTGGCTGCCAGGGTTCGCGGGGCTCGCCGGTTCTTATGAGGCGTGTTGTCGCCTCTAGGTGCTTCCCGGTCTCCTTGGCTAGCTTTGCCGCGGCCTCTGGGTCTCCGCCGTGGAGAGTTGCCTCTGCTAGTAGGTGGCTGGTGAGGGCCTGGGCCGCTGTGGCCGTCTTCTCGGGGTTCTCTGCTAGTGCGAGGACTGCTGCGGCTGTGGCTGCTGCGACTGATTGGAGCCTGGCGGGGTCTATGTGGTCTGGTGTGTCGAGGCTTGTGTGGTAGTAGTGGTCGGGCCAGTCGTTGACGAGGCTTGCTGGGACCCCGTGGCCTATGGCTATGTCGTGGTCGCTTCCCCACTCGTAGGGCATGGGTCCCCGGTAGGTTGGGTCTGCTTCGCGGAGGAGGGTGTCGATGACCGGGTCTAGGGGGTTTGCGAGGGGCGGGGGGCTGGTTACGAGGCGGGCTGCTCCGCCTGTCCTCGCTGGCTCGGCCGCTACCATGTCTAGGGTGATTGCCGCGGCTATGCGTGTGGGGTCTACTAGGCCCTGCTGTATTGCCGTGGCGGTGCCGGTCCACTCGGGGGCTAGCAGGATGGTGGCTGCCACCCCTTTCTCCCTCAGCCGGTTCTCCGCCCTGGCTAGCGCCGCTGCGGCCTCGACGGCGGCTGCGGCGCCGCTCGCGTTGTCGTGGGCTCCGGGGCTGGGGTGGCAGGCGTGGGCGACTATGAGTACCTGGGGGTCGTCCCTGCTGCCTATTGTTGCGCGTAGCACTGGTGTGACGGGGAGACGGTACTCTGCCTCGACGTGTACCCTTACCCGTTCGCCGTGGAGCCGGATGGCCCGGTCGCCGGGGATGCTTGCGGCGGGCGCGCCCGGGGGCTCCATGAAGGGTGGGGGGTAGAGGCCCCAGTACCTTGTCCCGGGGCCGGTGTGGAACCCGATTACCGCCTCGTAGCCCTGCTCCGCTAGGGCGTAGTAGCCCTCCCAGCCCGGCTCCGGCGTCACCGCTATGCCTCCACCGCCGCCCGGGCCGCTGCGGCGGGGCAGGGCGTAGGCGGCCACAGCCTCCGCGTCGCCTGGCGGGCTGTGCACCATCGCCGTCAGCGGCGTCTCCCTGGTCGTCGCCATGGGGTCCCAGCCACCGTCGCTCCTCTTGACGCTCACCTCTGCGTAGCCCAGGCTCCAGCCACGGGGCTCCCAGAAGCCGTAGTGCTCCCAGAGCCCCAGGGGGCCCCGGAGGACCTCAACCTCGGCCCCGACTCCAAGCTCCTCCAGGAGCCCCGCCAGGTGCTCAACCGCCACCACGAGATCCTCTGTGCCCTGGACCCGGTGAAGCCTCGACAAGGTGGCAACCGTCTCTAGGCCGCGGAGCCCGTTGACAGCTTCAAGCGCCTCGCGGTACAGGCTGAGGAGGCCCGGCATCGGGCCGGACGCACCCCTAGGGAGAGGCATGGAATGCTGCTCTTCTTGAAGCTCTTGCACACTGCGAGGCGAGATAATTTACAACGGTGCTCTCTTCCCGCCCAGGAGCTATAGCTGCTGAAGTCAACGATAGAGCGTGGAGGCTATTCTTAAGACTTCAACTCGCGGAGGGGAAAAGTGGAGGGGACCGGTGGTGAATTCCGGGACCTTTACCCAGTCTTTGGCGTCTTTACCTCTATTACCGCCTTCTCCTTGCCGGTCTCCTTGTTCTCTAGCTTTGCGACTATTTCCTTGATTAGCTCATCCTTGGTTTTGTTCTCGGTATTTATGCCTAGCTTCTCGGCGAGCTTGTGGAGGGTCTCCTCGTCAATACTGGGCTTCTCGGGCTTGGACTCTGTTTTGGCGGGTTTCTCTTCCTCTTCTACGAGGCCCCGGCTGGCTCTCCTGAACTCGTAGACTGCCTGGCCGAGGCCGCGGGCTAGCTGAGGGAGCTTGCTCGGCCCGAATATCAGCAGCACTATGAGGAAGATTATGACCCACTCCATGCCCTGGAACGCGTCAAACATTTGTCCTCATCCCCTTGGGGTTCCGCACACCCTTCAGGGGCCGGCTCTGCCCACTTTTCTCCGGGGCACTCGTTCTCTGGTATAAGCGTTGCCTCTGAACCTAGTCGCGGCCTGGATGGCTATATAGTGGCTGCTCCCTGCTTTAGCCCACGCCCGTGTAAGTAGGTGCATTCAACCCCTGGGGCCTCCTCCCGGGGCCCCGGCGGCGAGGGTGAGCAGGCCATGGCTAGTGGCGTCGATGGGGATCGTTTGCTTGGCATTGTTGGCGGGTTGAGCCCGTACGCGACTATCCTCTACTACCGCTCCATTGTTGAGGAGTACCGGGGCCGTAGGGGCGTGGACCCCAGGCTTGTCGTGTATAGTGTCCCGGTGCAGGAGATGTGCAGCTTCATGAGCCGCGGCGACCTTGCTGGGGCTGCTGGGCTGCTTAGTGAGGCCTTCCGGGGCCTTCGGGGGGCGGGTGCCTCTGCGGCGCTGGTGGCGGCGAATACTCCGCACGCTGCTCTCCGGTTTGCCGACACTGCTGGGCTCCGTGTGCTGCATATTGTTGAGCCGGTTGCCCGGAGGCTGCGGGGGCTGGGTGTGCGTAGGGTTGGGTTGCTCGCGACCTCCGCTACGCTCCGGTACCGTGTGTACCATGATGTTCTTGAGCCCCTTGGCTTCGAGGTGGTTGCTCCTCGGCGGGGTGTGCAGGAGAGGCTCGACGAGGCCATAACGAGGGCTACTAGGGGCGAGCTCGGCGAGGAGGACCTGGGGTTTATGCTGGACGTGGCCCAGGGGCTTGTGGAGGCGGGGGCTGAGGCGGTTGTGCTTGGCTGCACGGAGCTGGGGCTGTACCGTGACCGGTTCCGCGGTGCGCTGAGTGTGCCTGTGGTTGATTCCCTGGAGGAGCATGTTGCTGCTGCCGTGGAGTGGCTGCTAGGAGGCTAGCTCCTCCAGTATTTTCTTCATGTGTTGCGCGTTCTCGAGCATCGCGTGGTCGTTGTTGAAGAAGACGTAGGCTCTGCGGGGCCCCAGCTCCACTATCTTCTCGGCGTCCTCGCGTAGCTCCTCGTCGGTGTAGTAGTGGCTGTACCAGGCTGTGCGGCCGTGCATGCGGAGGTAGAGGTTGTCGTTGCTCCGGTCTATGTAGACGCCAAGCGGGGAGTCTATTGAGACGAAGGTTGCTCCTAGCCGCCTGCATGTCCCCACGCCGAGCCCGGTGTCTAGCCAGCCCTGGTGACGGTACTCGATTGCAAGCCTTGGGCCGAGCCCGGTCTCCTCGGCGAGCCTCTCCAGGCGCTCCATGTTTGTCTCTGTCGGCGCGTAGCTCGGCGGAAGCTGGAAGAGGTAGAAGTCTATCAGCTCCTCCATCGGCTTGAATAACTGGTGGAACCTTCTCCAGGCCTCCAGGGCCTTCTCGTTGAGGCGGTGGAGGTGGGTTATGCTGCGGTGCACCTTCACCGCCCAGCGGAGCCCCCTGCCGCGCCTCCTCCAGGACTCGACCTGGCGGCTGCTGGGGTAGCGGTAAAAGCTCGAGTTGAGCTCGACTGCGTTGAGGCCGCTGTGCCTCACGTACCAGTCCAGGCTACGACCCAGGTTCCAGCTGTAGAGCCAGCCCGAGGTGCCGACGTATACCTCCGTGGCTCCCCGCCCCCTAGCCGCGTGGAGGCGGCAGGGGCCGTGGCTCCCCCTCTATCCTCCGCTTCCCGGCCAGCTCGGGGTTTCTTATCTTGAAGCGCTCGTTGAGGGATGCGAGGCCCCGCTCGTGGTACGCGAGGGCCTCCCACGTGCCGTCCGCGTAGCTGTCCAGGAGCCTTATCTCGGTGAGCCACTTGGTGTGCTTCCAGCCGTAGAGGCTCGGCACGTGGAGCCTCGCCGGCGCCCCATGGTCACTGCTCAGGGGGGCTCCGTCCACGGCTAATGCTATGAAGGCCTCATCCGCGTACTCTGCAGGCATGACTGCGGCGTATCCCCTGACGCTGATAGCTGCGAGCCAAGGCGTCCTCGGGGCCCCGGCCTCGCGGAGCAGGTCGCGGAGCCAGGCGCCGCGGTGGAGCCGGGGCCTCGTGCTCCACCCGGTGACGCAGTGCATCGCCGCCTCTATCTCCTCGGAGCGCTCCTCTAGCTCGTCCAGGCCTAGCTCCAGCAGCGTCTCGCCGCGCCACGTTATCCTCAGCCTCCAGGTACCCGGCTCCACCCTCTGCACGCCCTCCAAGGCATAGACTATGGGCTTGG
>JALUFI010000063.1 GCA_027043685.1 Pyrodictiaceae archaeon | reverse complement strand
ACGAGGGCGCCGCGGGGGTAGCCGCCGTTGAGGAGCCTGTCTAGGCCATCGATGCCCGTGGAGACTATATGTAGGCCTCTTGGCTGCATCTCTGCACGCCCCTGCTCCGGGTGAAGAGGGTGTGGGGTTGGTGGGTGTTACGCCTAGTGGAGCACCGGGGCCGGGGGGCTAGGGTGTGTGGGCTCCCGCTCCAGGTAGCTTGGTTGCTGTTAGGAGGAGGGGGGCTGCGAGGTAGGCGGCTGTGCTCACCGCTGTGAGGAGCGCCATGTACTTGGGCGCTAGGCTTGTGTAGCCGTGTATGACCCTGGCTATTACGAGCGAGGATGCCGCGACTATCATCAGCAACGCGTAGTAGTACATGCCTAGGAGTATGCCTACGTTTATGCTTGCCGTGCCTAGGCCGGGGAGCCTTGCACCCGCCATTGTCTGGACGAGGTAGACCACGACGCCGGCGGAGACCGCGTAGGTTAGGGAGGCGAGGCTGACTACGAACGTGTATTCGCCGAGCCTGCTCCTTATGAGGCGGACGAGGCGCCTCATCTCCCTGCTGTAGGCCGCGGCGGCTGCCAGCACCCGTGCGGGGTTTCCGCCGCTCCTCGCGGCCGCGACTATGCTCCTGGTTAGGAGCCGGACCCTCCTCGTTGTCCGCCTCGTGGCCTCCCTGTGCGCCCAGGGGAGGTCGCCGGTCGCCATGTAGAGGCGGGCCATGTGCTCCATGTGGCGGCCCAGAGGGGGGCCTAGGAGCTGGGCAGCGCGGAGCAGGGCCTCGGCAGTGGAGCGGCTGGAGGCGGCTATGCTGGCGTAGACTGCGAGGAACTCGGAGAGCTGCTCCTCCAGCGCCTCCCATCTCCGGACGCGGCGCCTGGCGTAGAAGTGGAGGGGCAGCATAGCAGCCACTATGGCCGTGCTTATCGCCGCTATGCTGCCCTTATCAACTATCACCGGGATGAAGCCGAAGCGCTCAACCCTCCAATGGGCGACCAGCGGGGGGTAGAGGTTTCTCATGGCGGCGTTGTAGAGGTAGAGGAGCACCGCGGCGAACAGCAGCACCGAGGCCGCCGCGCTGCTGAGGAGCCAGGCCAGCTCCTCCCTCTCCCAGCGGTCCACCCCGCGGCACCCCTCCACCTACTCCCCCTGGGCTAGAGCCGTATACGCGAGACAGCCATGTCGCTCAGCACCATTATGCCGGCGGCGGTCATGGGGACTAGTATGAACGTGGTTACGAAGAGCAGGGTGTTGAAGCTGAGGCCGGGTATCGGGCTGAAGACGAGGAGGAGGCCCACAACGCCCACCGCTATCGGCAGCATGACGCTGGCGGCGACGAATAGCTCCATGTAGGCGCCTAGGCTCGAGGAGACCCGGTCTATCTCGGTCTCCACGTTGAAGAGGTACTCGCGGAGCACCGTGTCGACTATCTCCTCTATCCCGGCCCCGGTCTTGGCCGCCGTGGCTAGGGCGGAGAAGAGGCTGCGGAGGCTGGTGCTGGGCGTTATCCTCGCGGCCTCCTCGAACGCCCTCTCCGGGGCGACCCCTGCCCGGAGCAGGGAGGAGAGGTACTCCAGCTCTACCCGGAACTCCCTGAGCTCCCCCGCCTCCTCCTCAGCGACCTCGAGGACCGCGTTTGAGAGGTTTATGCCGGCGAGGAGCCTGGTCACGAGCGCCGAGGCTATGAGGGGGAAGAGGGGCTCGAGGCGGGCGCCGCGGCTGCTGTAGGCGAGGCGGGGCAGGGTTATCAGTGCGGCGAGCACCGCAGCGGACGCAGAGACCGAGGCGAGGACCCCCGCCACCACTGCCGCGGCCCAGGGCATGTGGAGCACCAGGGCAGCGAAGAGAGAGGCCAGGGTGCCCACGAGCCCCGCGGTGAGGGTGAGCGCGAGGAGGCTGCGGGAGGCGTACCGGTAGAGGCTCCTCGAGACCCCGGAGCCCAGCACCTGGCGCTCAATATCCTGGTTGAGGGAGACGAGGACACGCATGAACCACTCCGTGAGGCGGAGCCAGGCGGCAGGCGGCCCCCAGCCGCCGAGGCCGCCGGCGGCCCTGTCAGCGCCCCCACCCCTGCGCCCCGGCAGCCTGAGCCTCACCGCGGGCAACGCGTCTCCTCACCCGCCGCGGGGGAAGCGGTAGGGCTCCACGCCCTCGGCGAGGGCCTCCCGGTACACCTTCTCAGGGTCCCTCATATACTTCCTCACAGTCTCATGCAGCTCTATCATGTCCATGTTCTTCTCAGCTGCCCAGCGGAGCACCGTCGCCCTCATCTCTAGGTCGCGCCACACGGTCTCCGGCGACACGGCGAGCAGCTCAGCCAGCGACTTGACGAAAGCGGGGCTGGGGCCGCCGGTGTAGCTCCACTCATCCGTCTCCCTGCTCCACTGGAAGACACGGCGCAGCGTTATCTCGTCCCGCTCCGGGTCGTAGCCCGCAGTCTCGTCGACGCGGGTCACCCTCCTCAACACCTCGCCGCCCCTCTCGATGCGGAGTATGTTCACGTAGAGCTTCGCGGCAGCCATCAGGCTCTTAGGCACGTTCATTGGGGGCGAGGCGAGCCTCCGGATAAGCACGTCCGCGCTCTCCGCGTGAACCGTCGTGAGCCCGCCGTGGCCCGTCGCTATCGCCTGGAAGAAGGCGAAGGCCTCCCTGCTACGAATCTCGCCAACGATTATCACGTCGGGCCTCATACGGAGAGCGCTCTCCACCTGCGCCTGGAGAGTGACGTTCTGCACGCCAGGCATGTCGCTGAGCCTGGTGTGGAGCGCCGCCCAGTTATCGTGGAACGGGAGGTAGATCTCCGGCGTATCCTCCACCGTCACTATCTTGTACTCCGGGGGCAGCAGCATAGCCAGCGCGTTCAGAAGCGTGGTCTTACCGCTGCCCGTGGGCCCGTAGATGACCACGGCCTGCTTGTACTGTATCGCGGCCCACAGCATCGCGGCTATGCCCGGCTCAAGCGTCTTCCTCTGAAGCAGCTCCACGATTGTGAAGGGCTCGGAGCGGAACTTCCTTATCGTGAAGTTGTGGCCACGGCGCGACACCACGTCAAGGATAATATGGACACGATACCCCTCCGGCCGCAGCACCCCCTCAACCACGGGCCTGGCGAGGCTAGGCTCCACGCCCGCCCGGAGGGCGAGCTTCATCACAACCTGCTCAAGCTCCCTCGGGTCATCGAACACGAGGCCACTCGTCAGCCACTCATAGGTATTATGGTACACGAAGACAGGGGTGTAGAGGCCGTTGCAGCTAATATCCTCGATATGCGGGTCCCTTATCAAGGGGTCGAGGCGGCCATAGCCCACGATGTCCCTCGCGATGTAGTAGGCCACGGCCAGCGACACGGCCTCGGGCTCCAGGCCCTCCCTCCTAGCCTCCCTGGCGAGGCCCTTCATAACAGGCTTTACCAGTTCAAGCGCCTTATGAATACCAACCGCGAGCTCATCGATCTCCGAGAACTCGCGTAGGAGGTCAAGGTCGCGGAGAACACGGGCCATAACCAGGCGCCTAGCCTTCTCACCCGTCTCGCCGAGCCGCGGCTCCACCACGTGGTAGAAGCGGCGCCCAAACTCGTCCTCAAGGATACGGACATAGACACGGGGCTCAGTTAGCAGGTCATACTCCTCTAGAACAGTGAACCTGGACTCCGAAGCCGTGGCAGCGTTGGCAGCCTCAGCTGCGGCCGCGCCCCCACCCCCGCCTCTGCCCGCCTCCACCGCCTTGGGGACCGCGGCGACATTAACGGGCCTCTCGCTATCCATAACGCATCGCCTTGCTGAGTCTATGTGCTCGTAACCGGCATCCCGGAAGCAACCGGTAGGGCATCTCTCCCCTGAGCCTGCACACTACACGATTAACGACTACTCAAATACGGGTGACACCTAGGTTGTATTTGCTCTTGCACCCGTCCCTGAGACTTAGCTTAGGCCAATCAGCTAGGCTTTAAGCTTGCGTCCCCCGCTACTCCTCCCCGTTGACAGTTACGCTGCCGCTCAGGGCAGGGTTAGGGAGGAGCCCCTACGTGGAAGGAAGGAGATAATGTAGCAGCCGGCAATAAAGATTAAGAGGTCTCCGGGAGCGGGGCCAAGGAGCAAAAACGCCTAAGGGTTAGTCACCCGGTGCTAGGCGCCAGGGCGGCTACTTCTTTACCAGGGTGGTCACGTACTGTACCTCAACACCGCTCTTGGTTACTAGCTTGACTATGACCGGGGTGCCCAGTGGCACTGTTATCTTGGGGGTGAAGGTGCTCTTGAGCTCGGTGTAGTTGCCGGGCGCCAGTATTATCCACTTGCCGAAGAGCTTCTGGGTGGTGTTCTGGTAGATGACTAGGCCGTTGTTGGCGTCAAGTATGTAGATGTTGGTTATGTTTGCCGTGGCGCTGCCGACGTTGCGTACGTAGATGTCAAAGTAGTAGTTGCCGTCGCTTGTGTTGTAGTACACGCTTGCCGTGTCGATCTTTAGCTCTTCGCGTAGCACCTGCTGCTGGGTAGGCTGGTTCGCTACAGTGCCGCTTACCCATAGGTAGAGTATGACCGCGGTGGCCACCGCTATGAGTACTAGCAGGGCGGTCGCCACGACCGGGGATACTGCGCGCAGGGTCCTCATGGCCTTCTCCCTCCCTTCTCCTCCTGTTTCTCCGTTGTATAGTCGTATAACATTGCGCTGGACCTAGTTATAGGTTTACCCTAGGCTGGACGATGCCTAGTCCCGGGGAGGCGCTATTACCGCGGGGGTCTACGTGGGCGGTGTGTGGGGTGCCTCGCTCTCCTCCAGCCTGGCGCAGTGCTTCCTCACTAGCCGCGCTATCTCCTCCTGCTCCTCGCGGAGCAGCCCGGCCCATGGCCGGTAGGTGTTGAGGCGGCACACGTCCGGGTACACGTGGAGGGTTGCGGCCAGCTTGCCCCGGGCCAGGATTATCATGCTTGAGGCGTGGCGTGAGACCTCGTAGCCCGCCTCCTGGAGTATCCTCTGTATAGCCGCTGCCCTCTCGACCGCCCTGCTGACCATGGCGCCCCGGCCCCCCGGGCGTGGGGCCTCCGCCCGGGGGTGTGGGTTAAGGGGGCTGCCTCGTCCCTCGCCGCGTCATGAGGGCTTTGGCTGTGCTTCGGGGCTGGTGACGGGTTGGCCGGCTGTCTATCCACGGTGGCTATTGGCGCTGTTGTGGGCGGGGTTATTGGCTACTTGACTAACGTGGTTGCCGTGTGGCTGCTCTTCCACCCTGTTCGTCGACGCTGCTTGCTGCCTGGTGGGAGGCTGTGTGTGCAGGGCCTGGTTGCTGCTCGGCGCCGGGAGCTTGCTAGGAGGTTTGCCGCGCTGGTCGACGAGTATGTCCGGGGTAGCGGGGTCGTGGAGAGGCTTGGGGTTGAGGCTGCTGGGCTTGTCCGGGAGGAGATTGAGGGGGCTCTGCGGCGTGGCTCGGTGCTTCGTGGCCTCGTGCCTCTCCTTGGCCCGGTTGTTGACGCTGTCTCTGGGGCTGTGGGCCGGGTTGTGTCTGAGCTTGTTGGGCGCGTGGACCTTGGCAGGGTTGTGGAGGAGGAGCTTCTAGCCCTGGAGCCTGGTAGGGTTGAGGAGCTGTTCTGGGAGGCTGTGGGCAGGGAGCTCCGGTTCAT
>JALUFI010000062.1 GCA_027043685.1 Pyrodictiaceae archaeon | reverse complement strand
GGGCTACGTGGAGGCCCCTGAGGGGTGGCTGGTTGGTTGTCTTGGCTTCCGCTACTGCGGGGGACACGGTGACCTCTATTACTGGGTAGTAGAGGTGTTCCTCGCTGTCGGTGTAGATGGTTGTTCTTACTGCGTAGAAGCCTATGCCTGGGATGAGTGCCGGGTCGCCCCTTATCCTTGCGGCGAGGTATGCTAGGCCCGGGCGGTGCTCCAGGTCCCTGGGGGCTTCTGCTGCCTGGCTGCGGTGGTGGCGGCATATCCTGCCCCCGACTATGTCGCCGACGAGGGTGTACTTGGCGGGGAGGGGCGTGACGTAGGCCACGGGTTTCCCGGCGTGAGTTACGGCTACCTCATAGGGGGCTTGGAGCCAGTAGGTTGCCTCGCCCCCGGGGTGGGAGAGCGGGGGGTCTAGCTCCACGTAGATGCATGCTGCTAGCCTCGTGGGCCTCTGGAGCGGCGCGACCGGCTCCAGGTAGACTGGGCTGCCTCGTGGTATCTTTGCGCGTGTGCAGCCGTGAGGGTCGCAGGCCTCGAGCACCCCGTCCTTGGTGAGCGTTATCCTTGCCTCGGCTATCTCCTCTGCCTCGCCTGGGTCTAGGCGTTTGGGGAACAAGGCGCTGGCCGCCCCGTTTCCGGGGTGCTCCTCGGCTTCAAGGCTCTCCGCATAAATACCCGTGCCAGGGTACTCCGGGCACCGGGGTACCCGGGGTCTTGGCTGCCCCGTCTCCCGTGCTCCACGTGGAGGGCCTGGTTAAGGTCTACCCGGGCGGCACGAGGGCCCTGGACGGCCTGAGCTTCACTGTCTCGGAGGGCGAGGTCTACGGGCTCCTCGGCCCCAACGGCGCCGGGAAATCCACAACTTTTAGGATAATAGCTACTCTCCTCAAGCCCACGAGCGGCAGGGTCGTGGTCGACGGCGTCGACGTGGCCGCGTCGCCCCTGGAGGCCCGGAAGAGGATAACCTATGTCCCCGAGGAGGTGGGCGGCTACCGCCGCCTAACCGGGATGGAGTACCTCCGCTTCGTGGTCTCCACCTATCTCCGCGCCCGGGGCGAGCCGGGGAGGATAGGGGAGGCGCTGGAGGAGGCCGTGGAGCTGACCGGGCTCCCGAGGGAGGTGCTCGAGGAGAGAAAGATGAGCGACTACAGTAAGGGGATGAAGCGCCGCGTCCAGGTGGCGTGGGCGCTCGCGGTGCGGCCCCGCCTCGCGATACTCGATGAGCCCACGAGCGGCCTCGACGTGGAGGCTAGCTACGAGCTAAGGGAGACGATAGCCGAGTACGCCAGGAGGCACCGGGTAACCGTGCTCCTCAGCAGCCACAACATGCTGGAGGTGGAGACTCTCTGCACCCGGGTAGGGTTCATTCGCTCGGGGAGGCTGGTGGCCGAGGGGGCTCCGGCTGAGATACTCGAGGAGACGGGGGCCAGGAACCTCGAGGAGGCCTACATGAGGCTCATAGCTGGCTCGGGGAGGGGGTGAGCCCGGGTGGCTGCTCGGCGCGGCGGGCCTGGGGGCGTGGGGCTGCTCCGGAAGGAGCTCAGCAGCCTCCTGAGGGAGCCCATGGTTATAGCTATGATTGTTCTGCCCTTTATAATCTATGCCAGCATGGGGCCCATGATGGGTGGCCTCGTTAAGCAGGTGAGCAGCGCTACCAAGCTACAGGGCGTCAGGGCGGCCGTCCTCCTCTGCGGGGCCAGGGAGTCGCCGCTCGCGGCCCTGCTGGCGGAGGCGGCCGCGCGCTCCCTCAACGCGAGCCTGCTCAGGGGCTGCGACCCCTTCGCGGTGCTCCAGAGGGGCTACAACGTCGCTGTCCTGGTCAACGCCACGGCCCCAGTGCCCAGGCTCAGCGTCTACGTCGCGGGCGAGCTGTCGAGGCTAATGAGGACGCTCACCCTCCCCGAGGCGGTGGTTGCGAGGATACAGCACGGCCTGGCCCCGAGGAGCCACGCCGGGAACGTGACGGCCTCCCTCTACGTGGTGCTCGCGGGGAAGACGTGGAGGCTCAGCGACCTCAACAGGCTCTATGGGGCTGCTACGACGCTGTCCTACGCCGTGTTGTTCGTGGTCTTCCCGGCGGCGAGCCTCGGGGCGGCGATGCTGGGCGCGGAGAGGGAGGAGAGGACGCTGGAGGTTCTGCTCAGCCTCCCCCTGCCCCGCTCGAGGATAGCCCTGGCGAAGATGCTTGCGGCGCTCGTCGCCGCCCTCCTGGCAGCGGGGTCGGCTATAGCGGGGCTCCTCTACATGGCCCACAGCGCCTCCACGGCGTCCAGCGGCGGGGAGGTGGCGGCCGCCGGGGCTGCGCCGGTGACGGATATCCTCCGCTACTATGGCCCAGGCGGCCTCGCCGCCTACGCGGCCGCGGTGGCGCTGGAGGCGCTCTTCGCGGTCACCGCAGCTATGCTGATCGGGCTCTTCGCCTCCACGATAAGGGGCGCCCAGGCTGCGGCCAGCGTGGTGAGCCTCCCGGTGCTGCTGCCCGCGATGATACTCTTGGTGGGCGTGCCCGCGACCACGCTGTTCGCGCTCGTGCCCTACAGCGCCGCCACCCTGGCAGCCCTGGCGCCGCTCACCGGCCCGGAGCCAGCGGCCCTAGCGCTGGCGGCGCAGGCCGCCTGGACGCTTGCGGCGGCGGCGCTGCTGGTCAGGGCGCTGGAGAGCGAGGTGGCGGTCACGGGCCCGGAGACCGTGAAGAGGCTATTGTCGAGGCTCCGTGGGAGGCGCAGGGCCTAGCCCCTCCACATTCATTCCTTCCCCTCCTAGCCGCAGGGCTCGACCCCCGCCTCTCCCCCGTACCATGCCTCCAGCCTGTCCCCGTGGAGCCTGGGCTCGACGCGGTACGCGTAGGCCTCGAGCCTGGTGCTGAGGGCGCAGAGCCTCGCGGCGAACACGGGGTCCACTGGCCGGTTCGGCTTGACCAGCTCGGCGTCGCCGCGGAGCACGGTGAAGACCAGCACTGCCCGGGCCCCCGCCTCAGCCGCGGCCGCCATGGCTTCGAGCTGCCTCACGGCCCTCCTGCTCGGCGCGTCGGGGAACAGCGCGGCGCCGCCCCTGGCGAGGTTCGTCGACTTCACCTCTATGATGGTGACGCGTCCCCCTTTGTCGGCGGCGACGTAGTCGGCCCGGAACCCGTTCACGGTTCTCTCGGGCTCCAGTGTCCCGGGCTCCAGGCCCGGGATGAGCTTCTCCGCGACCAGTGGGAGGAAGCGGTTGCCGAGCCTCGTGTCCTCGAGGACGAGGGTCCCGGTGCCGGGCTCCACGGCGGCGACGATGTCGCAGCCTGTCCTGCGGCCGGGCCTCCACTTCTCCACGTAGAGCAGCTCCGCTCCCGGCGCGAGGAGGTGGCGGAGCCGGCCCGGGTCGTGGAGGTGGCAGAGCCTCTCCCCGCCCCGCTCCGCGGCGAGCCGGACGGTGAACCGGTTGGGTCTCCCCAGGTAGCGGCCCCTCTTGACATGGCTCCATGCCGCCAGCAGCAAGGGCTGTCCTCCCCGGAGGGAGCTGTGCTACGTCCCTGTCCCTTGCACGGCGATTGCTTTTTCGCGGGTTAAGCATCTTTGCTTGTTGTCTCCGCACCTGGGGGTGTGGCCTGGCGTGGCTCCGCCCAGGGTGCTCGTACTCGGCGGCGGCACCGGGGGCCTGGTGGCCGCTAAGACTGTGGCGAGGCTCCTCGAGGAGGCCGAGGGGGAGGCCGAGGTAACGCTCATCACTGACAGCCCGTGGCACGAGTTCAAGCCCCTCTTCGCCGACGTGGCCTTCGGGTCGGCGAGGCCCGAGGAGACCAGGGCGCCGATAAAGAGCCTGGAGAGGCTCGGCGTACGGGTGCTCCTGGAGCGGGTGGAGAGGATAGACCCAGTCAACAGGACGGTGAGGACGGACAAGGGGAGCCACAGCTACGACTACCTCGTCGTCTCCCTCGGTATACGCTACGGATGGGACGCCTACCCGGGGCTAGCGGAGGCGGGGTACCACAACTACACCCTTGAGGCCGCCAGGGAGCTGGGCAGGGCGCTCGCCAGGTTCCGGGGCGGCCGCATCGTCATCCTGGTCCCGGAGCTGCCCCACCGCTGCGGCATGTACCCCCACGAGGCAGCCACGATAATAGCCGAGGCTATGAGGAAGAGGGGCGTCAAGGCAGAGGTGGCCGTGGTCGCGCCGGGCAGGGGGCCGATGGCGAGGCTGAGCGAGGAGTACGCTAAGGTCTGGCTCGCCAAGTATGAGGAGCTGGGTGTGGAGTACATACGGCACAAGGGGCTCCAGGAGGTTGACCCGGAGAAGCGCGTCATAAGGGCGGGCAACGTGGAGGAGAGATACGACCTCCTGGTAAAGGTGCCGCCGAGCAGGCTACCCGAGCCACTAGCGGCGAGCGAGGGCTTCCAGTGCAGCCAGGACAAGCGCTGGGCATGCGTCGAGGCCAGGAGGTTCCGCCACCCACGCTACGAAGAGGTCTTCATGGTGGGCGAGCACAGCATGCCCCCCGCGGGGCTCCCCACAGCGGGGATACCGATACACTTCGCCGCCGACTACGCCGCCCAGCAGATAGTCAGCGAGATAACCGGCGCCCAGGTGGTGGCAGGGTTCCCCTCCACACTGACCTGCGTCGGCTACTACGGCGTCAGCAGCGGCTTCGCCGGCACCTGCGAGACAAGCTTCGACGACAAGGAGGGCAGGTGGCGCCTAGGCTGCTACGTATCCGCCGTCAACCCGCTAGTCAAGGTCATGAAGGAGGCGTTCTACAAGTCCTGGATAGCCGCCCTGAAGTAAAAGGCAACAAGGGGCTAGAAGCCCGGGCTCTTGAGTTTCTTGTGGAGCTGCTTCCAGCAGCCACGGCGGTACCGCAGCCAAAGCTTCCCGCCGGCCAGCTTTGCCTCGGTGATGTTCCTCTCCAGGCCCGCGTGCGCCTTCAAGTTCCTCGGGTCCATGCTGCTCTCGCCGCGGCCGCCGCAGTCCAGGCCAGGGTACCGCTCGGGGCAAGTCACTATCACGCATTCCATCTTCCCTTCACACTTATCCTTCAAGTTGCCCAGCTCTGCCTTGGCTATTGGCTCGTAGAGGCTTCCTAGGTGGCTGAGCACCCTCTTCAGCTCCTCCAGCGACGCACCCTCCTCTGCGACGTTCCTCAGCCTCTCCTCTAGGGGCTTGGCTGCGTGCCTCAGGCGCTGGTGCAGCGCCGCGCCGAGAAGCAGCGCTTCAACCACCCGGGGCTCGGGCAGCACCTGGGGCTCAACGACTCGGCGCGCCAGGTCCACATGGATGTACCCATCTGCCTTCTCCAGTAGGGCTTGGAGGAGGCCCAGGGCCCGGCTCCAGGGCTGCTCCGGCGGCTCCGCAGCCAGGTAGAGGGCCGCGAGCGGCATAGCGTAGAGGGCGATATTGGCAGCCGCTACCCCGCTATCCACGAGGCTCCTCGTCTCCCTGGTTATGGCGCTGAGCTCTCTCCCTAGGTCTGCTTTGTGCTCCTCGCCTAGGGGCGTGTAGCAGTGCAGCCCCTTTCCTCCTGCCTGGCCCGCTACCCTCCTCAGCCTCTGCGCCGCTTCGTCCACCGCGGGTGAGCCCCCTTCGGCCTCCCTCGCGTCGTACACGGTGTGCTCGACCGTGTAGACC
>JALUFI010000061.1 GCA_027043685.1 Pyrodictiaceae archaeon | reverse complement strand
CTTGGAGACGAAGCCGTAGGGTGGGTTCATTCTCTCCGGCACGGGGTTTGCCTCCTCGGGTATCTCCTCAACGCCGACCTCAACTATCCAGCGTATCTCAGGGTCACGCATGTGCCACCAGCGCTTGAGGAAGCGTAGGAACGCCAAGGCCTAGCCACGCCCCGTGACGAAATGATAATCATTCTACACTGATTAATCTACACCCGCACAAGACAAGGAACTGTAATAACCTACCCTTACAAGGTTCTAGTCAAATTATTAAAGCATAAATACAGAAATAAGATAATAATACGCTTATCTTATTGTTCTAACTAGGCGGTGCTCCGTGAGGCTACACCAAGGACGAGGAATAGGGAATAGGGTTAGGGTGGAGTGTAGTGAATGAGGTGGAGCCGCCGGCGGGATTTGAACCCGCGACCACCGGCTTACAAGGCCGGCGCTCTGCCCGCTGAGCTACGGCGGCCCCCTCACGGAGGGGGTCTTGCCTCGTGTCATTGTTCTTGACGCGTGTTGGGGGTCTTAAGCTGTGCTGCCCTGCTTTGCCTGCTCACAGGCCTCTGGGGGGATTGTTTCGCGGGCCTTGCACGCTATGAGTGTGCTGCTGCATAGGGGGCACTGCTTCTTCTCCGGGAGCCGCTTTATTTCCGGGTGGAGGCCGTGTTTAGCTAGTTGCTGTTTCAGCCATTCCTCGTCTGCCCACTGGTCTGGGCCCAGGAGGATTATGTCCGGCTTCAACGCTAGCACCGGTTCCAGGAAGTCCTTGGTGCTTCCAAGCACTGCTTTGTGCACGTAGCGTATTGCCTTGATTACCTCGAGTCTCTGCTGCTCGGGTACTATGGGGGGTCTTCCCTTCATGCGCTCCACTGTCTTGTCCCTGGCTACTATTACGTGGACTCTTCCGTGGAGCCATGCCTGACGTAGTAGCTCTATGTGGCCTGGGTGTATGAGGTCGAAGGTGCCTGCTACGAGTACCTTGGGGCGCTGTAGGAGCTTGGTTAGTGGCTGCCACTGTATGTTGATCTTGCCTTGCCAGCGTAGGGCGTCTAGCAGGCCTTCCGCGTAGGCTATGCAAGCTAGTGCTGTGAAGACGTCGTGTCTCTCTTCGAGGTAGTGCTTTGCGTCGTCTAGGTAGGCTTTGGCCAGGTTTACTATGTGCTGGTCGCCTGGGCCGAGTTTATCGACATCTATTTGTTCTAGTGCCTGGGCCACGTTGTCTATGTAGGCTTGTACTCGTTCCTCGGGGCTCACATCCCGGCGTGCCTCGTCGTGTTTGCTCTGCATTGTTCTCTTTGCCCCGGGTTTGTCTTCGCTGCTGCCGTGGCGGGGCGTTTTGTGGCGAGTGGGTGTAGAGGGTGGTGGCTGCTTATGTTGAGCCCAGGGCTGCTAGGTAGTCTAGGTCTGCCCATTTGGCTCCCTTCTCTGCTTCCTGCCATGCCTCGTCCAGGGCCTGGTATAGTGCCTGCAGGGGTGGGAGGCCTTGCTCTACTATCAGCTGGTGTAGCTTCTGGTAGTGGCGGCGCCGCTCCTCTATGTACTGCTTGATGAGTTTCTCTGGCTGGGGGCGCGGGGGGCCTTGCCCCACTCCCGGGCTCCTGGGGTCTAGGTAGAGGGTCTGGGGCTGGAGGCTCTCTACTAGGAGGGGGTAGAGGCGGCACCTCATTGGCCTGGCTGGGTAGATTACGCATAGTGTTGTGCCGTCGTGCCTGGTTGCTAGGAAGAGGCAGCGGCCGCGCTCGTCCCCTCTTAGGAGCATGTGGGGGATGAGGTCGGCTATTATTACCTTGACGTAGCCTCGTAGGAACTGTTTCCAGTGCATGCGGAGGAACCGTGCCATCCGGACCACGTCGTAGACTGTGAGGGCTACGTTTGGGCCTCCGCTGCAGCAGCGGCCGCACCTGGTGCATCGGAACCTTATGGGCTGGCCCGGCTTCACTGGTATGAGGCGTTTTGTGTACTCCTCTAGCTCCTCTATGCTTGGCTCCTGCTGCGTCAAGTCCTGGATGCCCCGGAGGGGCTGGCGGGGCTGCGTGTTAGAGGCCTTCTAGGTAGCGGTGGTAGAGGCGGCGCAGCTCCTGGACGGGGTCCTGGGCGTAGTCAACCCTGAGGTCTATTATGCGGTCGTAGTAGGGGGCGTACTCCGTCTGCCCTACGACTAGGAGGGCCGCGCTCCTGTCTCCCCGGCGGTCCCCGCCGGCCGCGTGGGCGGCTGCTATTGCTTCTAGGAGTCTCTCGGCGAGGGTGCCCCTCACGCCCTCCAGGCGCTCCATCGCGGCCTCGCATACCTCTGGCCCGGTTACGAGGTTGGCTATGCAGACCGCTGGCTCGCGGCTGCTGACTAGGTAGCCGTGCCAGCTTGGGCACCAGTCCCCGTCGTGGACCGCCACTCCTCCCCGGTAGTCGACTACCGCTACCTGGCGGTGGGCGGGGCTGGGGTCGTGCCGGAGGGCTGCCTCGAGCGCCTCCTCGGCGGATGAGAGCTTGACTAGGTACTCGAGGACGAGCGGGCCCAGCGCTGGATTCGTGTAGGCCTGGGTCGCGACCACGCCTACGCCGTGGCGCCCCCAGGGGACGCGGGAGCCCACGGCTATGCTCCCCGAGACGACTGCGACCCCTGCCTGGCCGAGTAGGGGGTCGAATGCGAGGATGCTGTAGGTCATGGCACCTTCCCTTTCCTCGGGGGAGGTTTCCTTGTCGCCCCGGGCTGCTCTCTGTGTCCCTGGCAGGGTTTTCTCTCGGTTTTGTAGCGGTCGCATGATGGGGCTAGAGCAGGCCGTGGAGCGCTGCGGCGAGGAGTGCTGCGCCGATTGCTGCTTCGAGGGCTAGTATCGTGACTACTATTGTTCTCTCGTTTGCTCCTCCCTTGGCTCGCCAGTAGAGCTTCATGACTGCGTGGGTCACGCTGTATACGTGGTCATATGGTGGCGCGAGTCTGCCGTCTGGGAGGGGTTTGCCGAAGTTCTCCTTGTATACTCCGTGGCGTAGCCCTCGGAGGAAGAGGATGAGTTCTAGGAAGTATAGGGTGAACATTAGGACTCCGAACTTCTCCATGTTGCCTATTATGACTACTGCGGCGTAGTAGGCGCCGGTTGCGTAGGTGTATGCGTTGCCGGGGAAGACGCGGGCCGGGTACCAGTTATAGACCAGGAGGCCGAGGGAGGCCGCCACAGCCACCAGGGCTGCCTGGGCCACGAGGACTACCCCCTTGAGTGCCGCGTAGGCGGCTGTGTAGCTGAAGATTATGACTGCCATTCCTGCCTCGAGGCCGTTCAAGCCGGCTATCATGTTGAACGCGTTGGCCGCTCCTAGGACGCCTATGGGTACAAGGACTAGGGGGTAGGCGAGGCCCAGGTTGACGATGCCTATGAGCGGTAGCTCCATCGTTGATTTACCCGCCTTTATGACCACGAGGGGCAGCGATATCGGCGCCATGAAGGCTACGCGCTGCCAGGCAGGGAGCCCCTTCTTCCAGCCAAGTATGTCGTCCGTGAAGCCGAGGAGTGCCGAGAGGAGCAGGAGAGCCACGAGAGCGAATAGCTCGGCGGGGTGGTAGAGGCTCCCCACTAGGTATCGGTAAAGGGCCTCGAGGACGAGGAGGCCGAAGGCCAGCCCCACTACAGCCCAGACGCCGCCCGCCTCTGCAACAGGTGGGCGGCCGGGCTTGTTCATGTCCCTGCCCACGAGCCCCCTCTCGTGGGCTACGCGTATCCACGCCGGCTCTATGACTAGGACTACGAGGAACGCTGTGAGGGAGGCTACTGCAGCGTAAACAAGGTCGTAGGCGTGGAGGACGCCACGCACAAGATACCACCGGGGCGGGAGGAGGTAATGGGACTAGACTTCGTAGAGCCTTGGCCGCACCTCCTCGGGGAGATCCTCCTCCTTGAGCACCGGGAACGTTGGGGGCGCGTCTCTCCTCTTGGGGCCGACCACTAGGTAGCGGTCGGGGCTCTTCTCGTCCCGGTTCTTGAATACGCGCACCTTCACGTACCAGCCGTCGCGGCGCTCCACGTAGGCGTACTTGCCGTGCTTCCCAGCCACGTCTCCCAGCCTCCCATGCAGCTGGGCCTGGGGCGCCGGGCCGCGCCATATAAGCCTTAGAACAACCGGGACTACCCCGCAGGCCTGCCCCTCTCCCATAACTGGCGGAAGTATCTTGCAGCCTCCTCGGCCACCGCCGAGTCGCTTGTCTCTATGCTTGCCTCGTGATTGTACTTCATCGCTGACTCGCTCCAGTTGTGGGAGCCGGCGAGCACGGTCCCGTTGTCCACTATGAGTAGCTTGGCATGCATTCTTCGCCTGGGGCTCTCGTCGAGCCTCACGCTTATGCCGGCGCTGCGCAGGAAGGCTATGGTCTCTGGGTAGTCCCTCGCGGTCTCGTCGTCGAGGAGCACGTATACCTTGACGCCTTGCCGGGCCTTCTCGGCTAGTAGCTTGAGGAGGCTGTTGACCGGGTCGTCGCGGTCGCCTGGGTCGTACTTCATTATGTACATTGCTATGCAGATGCATCTCCTAGCCTTCTCTATGAGGTGGGCAGCGGCGGAGTAGTACTCTCGGTCTGCTATGAACTGGTCAGTGGTCTCGGCTCTCGTTATTGTTACTGTTCGGGTTATCGTTACTGTCTCTGTGACTGTTATGTGCAGCGTCTCATGGGGCGAGCCTCCCGCGTTGCCGGGCACCGTGCCCGCGGTACCCGTCTCCCCGGCCTGGCCTGCAAGGGAGGCTGCAGCCACGAGGGCCGCGATTACG
The DNA here is from genome assembly GCA_027043685.1 of Pyrodictiaceae archaeon. Lineage (GTDB taxonomy): Archaea > Thermoproteota > Thermoprotei_A > Sulfolobales > Pyrodictiaceae > QNYQ01. The sequence continues at coordinate 865 of JALUFI010000061.1, read as the reverse complement.
AGCAGGAGCAGCAGGCACCTGGCCACCTCTGCATCCTCCCCGCCCAGGCCCCGCCGCTGCCTTGGCCCCGTGTAGTGGCTGGGTGTATGCGTATTCCCCCGCGGCCTGGGACACTATTGGCGTGGATGAGGAGGGCGATGTCCTTGACGGGCCGTGGGAAGGTGATTGGGGGACTACGGGTAGAGGTTCCGGAGATACCGGTTGTGGAGGAGGTGTCCCTGCCCGCGGACCGTACTGCGTTGATTATCGTTGACATGCAGAATGACTTCGTTAAGCCTGGTGGTGCTCTCCGTGTGCCCTCCGCTGAGAAGACTATTGGGCCCATCCGCCTGCTCCTCGAGAGGGCTCGCAGGAGCGGCGTGCTGACGATCTTTACGCAGGACACGCACTACATGGATGACCCGGAGTTCCGTATCTGGGGGCGCCACGTGGTTAAGGGGACGTGGGGCTGGAGGATTATTGACGAGCTTGCGCCGGTTGAGGGCGAGATTGTTGTTGAGAAGACGAGGTATGACGGCTTCTACGGGACGCCTATTGATGACCTTCTGCGGGTAAACGGCGTTGAGAACGTGGTGGTTGTGGGCACTGTAGCGAATATCTGTGTACTGCACACTGCTTCCAGTGCGGCTCTCCGCTGGTATCGCGTCTACATGCCGCTTGACGGGATAAGCGCGTTGAACGACTTTGACTACTACCTCACCCTCCGCCAGGTGAGCTTCCTCTACCGCGGCGTGCTTGTCGAGAGGAGCGAGGGCATACGGTTCACCGGCCAGGGGAAGTGGGTGAGGCCAGGCTATAGCGGGGGCTCCGGCGCTGGCTCTGCGGGGGTGTAGAGGGGGGCTGTGGAGCCTAGGTGGCCTTACAG
>JALUFI010000060.1 GCA_027043685.1 Pyrodictiaceae archaeon | reverse complement strand
AGATGGACCCCAGGAACGCAGCCGAGGCTGTGAAGGAGGCCATGCTGGACGTGGAGGAGGGCGCAGACATACTAATGGTTAAGCCAGCGCTCGCGTACCTAGACGTGATAAGCCTGGTGAAGGAGGCATTCCCCCAGTACCCCCTCGCAGCCTACAACGTGAGCGGCGAGTACAGCATGGTAAAGGCGGCCGCAGAGAAGGGCTGGATAGACGAGAAGCTAGTAACCTTCGAGATACTAACAGCGATAAAGAGGGCAGGCGCGGACATAATCATAACCTACCACGCCCTCGACGTCGCCAAGTGGCTCCGCGAGGGCTACAACCCCTTCTAGCCAGCCGCCCACTACATGAGGCAAGCCGCGCGCCCCCTCTTTGTTAGGGGGAGCCCCTCCCCCGGCGCCCAGGGGCTGCAGGGTGGAGCGGTACCCCGCGCTGAGCGTTGGCGGCGAGGTCGAGGGCTACGCCGTCTCCTCCGTGGAGTTCAGCGTCCTCTACGGCCCCCGCGGGGAGAGCCGCGGCGTCTACATGTGGATGACGCCGGACCACGCCGTCCGGGTCGACGACTTCATAGAGCCCAACGGCCTTCTCGCCGTGGGCGATGTGAGGATTGAGTACGCGAGGCTGGTCGAGGACATCCCGTGGCCACTCGTCTACGTCGCGCCGGTTCTCGACGACTACATTGACTGGGTCGCGGCCAGGCACGGGGAGGAGCTGGAGGGGAAGACGATAATGGTGAACTTCAGCGGCGGGAAGGACAGCACGGCAGTGCTCGCCGTGGCGGCGGGCCTGGCTGAGCGCGTCAGAGGCCTCCGCGTCTACGCAGTCTATAGCCACGTCACGTTCCTGGAGCCCGTGAGGAACATAGACTTCGCGGTGAAGGCGGGGGAGAGGCTCGGGGTCGAGGTCGAGGTCGTTGAGGCGGACCGGGAGCTGATGAGGAAGAGGCTCCTGGAGGAGGGGCTGCCGTACCGGGGGAGGCGGTGGTGCACCTACATGAAGCTCCGCCCAATCAAGAGGCTGAAGAAGCAGCGCAGGCCCCACGTGATAGCGGACGGCGACAGGATGGCTGAGGCGTTCAAGAGGTTCCTCCGCCTATACCAGATGTCGCCCCGCTCCCCAAGGCTCTACAGCGGGGGCAGGCTCCGCCCCATCTACATCTGGACCCTGCTCGACGTCGTGCTCAACGTCCGCGCCCTGGGCCTCGTCCACCCCGACTACCTCGAGGGCCTGCCCCGCGTAGCCTGCATGATGTGCCCCTACAAGGCCCTCCACGAGTTCCGCGAGGAGCAGCTCCGCCTCCTAGAGGACCCCGGCCTCATAGAGGAGGCTATCCGGGTCAGCTACCGCCGCTGGTACAGCGACACCGGCATACCCTGGGAGGACTTCAGGGCGCAGCACCTGTGGCGCCACCACCCAGTCGTCGCCGCCAAGATGTACCGGGCCAAGAAGCTCCTGGAGCGGATGCCCCTGGAGGAGATAACGGCGGGGCCGGTGGAGGCGATGTACCGGAGCCTCTGGCTCAACCCCCTCCCCGCCGCCCCAAGAGTTGACCCCGAGGAGGCAGTGGCGGTGCTCTCGTCGGAGATAATGGCGGCGTACCGGGAGGCTGTGGAGAGGGCCGAGGAGGCCCGCAGGCTCATAGAAGCGGAGAAGACCAGCGGGGGTGCCGGCGGTGCAGCCTAGGCCGCTCATAGTCTACCACCGCCCCGGCCGCAGGGGCGAAGAGAGGAGGCTCCACGCCCTCACCGGGCTCCTCCACCAGCTAGGCGTGGAGGCCGGGCTGGCCAGCATAGAGGAGGCGCTCCGGGCGCCCCCTGCGAGGGTGTACCTCCTGCTCTTCACCCGAGGCGGGCACTGGAGAAGCCTAGTCGACGCAGGCCACGACGCCCACACGGTGCCGCCATGGCTGACCGCGTCATGCATAGCCTCCGAGGCCCGCCGTAGAGGCGTGGCCGGCGTCCAGCTGGTGGCGCTGCGTGCCCACAGGCTACGCGAGCTACAGGAAGCAGACCTGGCAGCCATAGAGGCCGCGGCCAGGGCGCAGGGCCTCGAGACGCGCGTCCACATCCTCGCCACGATGGCCGAGGAGCCGCCGGCCCCGCCGCGTGGCTGGGTGGCGGCGCCCCTCGCGCTGCTCGACGGGAAGCTCGCGAGGACGGCGTGCAGCACCGGGCAGTGCCTAGGCCCGCTCCTCGACTACTGCCTCCGGGGCCTCGCGGCCTGGATAGCCTCCGAGGAGAAGAGGAGAGCGACCGGATAGTAGAGAGGCGTGTGCCCCGTCGCTGCGGGGCCTGGAACGGATACCCGGGGTCACCCACGCGCCGCTACGCGGCGCCGTCACCCGGGCGATACCCGGGCCGAGTAACAGGGGGAGGAGACCGGTCCAGGGCCGGATTATAAGCAGGGGCCCTTGCCGGGGCCCGCGCGGCTCCCCCTGGCGCCACGCAGCAGCCCACGGCAGGGGGCCCAGCCGTTGCCTCACCCCGCTCCCCCGCGAACGCCGGGCGTCCGGGGTTAGGTTGCTCCCTTCCGGGCCTGGCCTGGTTCCCCCGGCAAAGGCGGTAGCCGCCCTCCCTCCGGAGGGGGCTCCGCCACCGCCGGCCCCGCGGGACGGGGGTCATTGGTCGGCTGGGTCTGCCGTGGGCCACTGCGCAGCGCCAGGGGGTTACTGGCCCCCGCATTACGCCCGTTTCGGGTGACGGGGGAGGGCGAGCCCCCCGGCCCTACCCGCGCGGAGCCCCTTCGGCGGCCTGCTCCTCGTTGCGAGGAGTCTAGACACGCGTCTGGGGCCTCATATACCCTGCTTCAAGGAGGCTAGTCGGTCACGGCCACGTACTCCGGGAGCCAGGTCAGCAGCTCCTCAATCACCTGGTCCGGGTCAGTTATCTCCTCGACCTCCTCTTCCTCGCCGTGTATTATGCCCTGCAGTGCATGGATTATGGCGGATAGGATTAGCGTGTAGGACTCGTTGGTTAGCTTAGACAGCTTGGACGCGGCCTCGGCTATCCTGTCCCAGGCGTTCTCGCCCTCAACCACTATGCAGAAGTCGTCGGGCTGCTCCAGGCCGAAGTGGCACACCATGTACGTGGAGTCGTCGAGCCTCACCACGACTATCCTCGTGCCGCGGTACTCCTCCTCCGCGACCACCCTGTCCCTGAGAGCCTCGACTAGCTTCCCGAGGGGCAGCTTCGAGGTCGGGGCCCCGGGTATGGCGCCGCGCAGCTTTAGGCCCCGGAGAGGCTCAAGAGCGTTGTACACGTCGTCGTACTTCACGGTTACCTGCATGCTCACGGCTCCCAGCCCCTCATGCGGCGCGCCACATATCCCCCAGCTGTGGCGGTCTAAGCCGCGCAGCCCCCTTATTGCGTGCAGCGCCACTCCCGGGAAGGGTAGCCTGCTTAGAGCTTGACTAGCCTGGCTATGAAGAAGCCCTGCGTCCTGTGCATGTGGGGGAGCATCCGCTGGGCCTGGGGGAGCTTGCGGGGCCTCTCGCCTATGAAGGGCTCCTGGCTGGCTAGCTCCGCCTCCTGCACGCTGCGGAGAGCATTCCTCACCACCCAGATAGTCTCGCTGTACGTGAGCGTGCAGACGCTGTAGACCACCGTCGCTCCGCGGGGCGCGTTCTCCAGCTGCCTGACAAGCATCCTCAGCTGGAGCCTCCGGAAGTACTTCGCGTCGCCCCTGGTGAGCCAGAGCTTCACCTCCGGCTCGTACTGAAGCCTCCCGATATCGCTGCAGGGCGGATCCACGACCACTACCTCGGCGCCCCGGATGTAGGGGGCCCTAGCGTCGCCCACAACCAGGTCAACCATGTGGCGGAGCCGGAGCCTACGGAGAAGACCCACAGCCTCGCCCAGCCTCCCCGGCTTGAGGTCCCCCGCGACCACGTAGCGGGCGCCGAGCCAGGCGGCGTGGCTCGCCTTCACCGCGGCCCCCGCCGTGGGGTCATGAGCCACCCTGCCCCCGGGACGGGCGACCCAGGTTACGAGGCTCGAAGCCTTGTCCTGGAGCACGTAGAGGCCCTCACGGTAAGCCCTCGTCCGGGTAGCCCTGCCGGCTCCGCTCCGGATAACAGCCACATCGGGGAGGTCCTCGTCGGGCTCAATCACCACGCCCTCGCCGCGCAGCTCCTCCGCAAGCCTCCCCACGTCGACGCCAGGCCGCACCCTTATCCAGCGAACCGGGTCACGGTTCAGTGCCGCCAGCAGCCCAGGCACATCCGGGACACCGGCCTCCAGCAGCTCCTCGATAATCCAGCGAGGCGTGCTGAAGAGCACGGACCACCTCTCAACACCGCCCAGCCCCCTCACGATCTCGGAGGGCCTAGCCCCGCGGAGACCAAGCAAGTACTCCGCGTCGACACCCGCCTTAGGGGCGAGGCGCCTGGCCCTGCCCGGCTTCAGCCTCCCGCTGACCGCCTCGTAGGCAAGCACCCTGGCCAGCATCCAGCTCGTCGAGTGGCTCGGCGGCCCATACCCCCCGTTCACCAGCGCCTTGTCGAGCAGCATATAGTTACGGGCAACACCCAGCGTCAATACACGGACAAGTGGCTTCATGTACTCCAAGCCAGGGTTCCTCGAGAAGTACTCCTGCGCAACGTCGCGCAGCGAAGCCCTCCTCCTAACAGTCTCCGCAAGCACCCAGGCAGCAACCTCCTCCGGCAGCGGCACCCCTCACCAAGCCCTCCCCGTGCCAGCCCCGGTGCATGACACAGCGTGGCAACCAGCCCCTCTTCTCCACAGCCCCAACGAAGCGGCGACGCTATACCCCGCGGACGGTCACACACCGCCCCCCCGGGGAGACGGCCAGCCCCAGGGAAGGTATCCCGCCTAGGGGCTGCAGTGGGAGAGGGACACGGCCTTGCCAAGTACCGCGTGGCGGGCGGCGGCCGCCAGGGACAGGAGGGGGCTAGCGAGGAGGCTCGGCTGGGGCCTCCTCGGCTTCATCGGCTACATGCTCAGCCCGCTGAGCCCCTGGAACGACGCCTTCGTGAACCTGCCCATAGCCTACGCCGCGGCGAAGCTCCTCCACCACGTCCTCGGGCTCAACGAGTTCCTGGGCTTCCAGCTAGGCTACGCAGCCTCGAACACGGCAGGCCTAGTCCTCATGGCATTCTCCGGCCAAGCCCTCCTCAGCGGCAACAAGCAGGAGAAGAGGAGATGGCTACTAAGGGCCACGCTCATCAGCGTCGTCTACGGCGTCGCCGCCTCCCTCGTCCTCGCCGCCCTGGGGCTCCTGGAGCCCCCCTAGCAGGCCACGGGCCACGCGCAGCAACGGGAGCCGCTCCCGCGCCTCCCGGAGCACCTCGGGGTCGAGGAAGGCCTCGCCATAGCCAGGCCTAGCGCCGAGGTCGAGAACCACGTGGCCAAACGGGTCCACAACCATGCTCCTCCCCGCGAACCCCGGCGCAGCCTGGTCAGCGAGGACAAGGTACACCGTGTTCTCCGACGCCCTCGCCTGGGCCAGGAAGCGCAGCTGCTCCTCCTTCCCCGGCCCCGGGTACCACGCAGCAGGCACAAGCAGCGCCTCCGCGCCACCCAGGGCCGGGAGCCTCGAAGCCTCCGGGAACCGCAGCTCGAAGCAAACCACCACGCCAGCCCTCAGCCCAGCAACCACCCTCACCGGGAACCGGGGCTCACCCCGGCAAAGCACACGGGACTCCCGGAACCCAAGCGCGTCGAAC
>JALUFI010000059.1 GCA_027043685.1 Pyrodictiaceae archaeon | reverse complement strand
TCGTATGTGTAGAATAGCGGCTTGTCTGCAACCGTTCTTATCGTGTTCATGAAGTACTGGTAGATTATCGCGCCGGCAGCGAGCGCAGCCATTAGGAGTATTACAGCGGATACTATGGGTGAGATCGCTCTCACCACGGCTCGCCCCCTCCTACCGGTCCTCTTCCTCGTGCTTGCTGGGTGTGAGTGTCTGCATTGTATTGAGGATGCGATTACGGTAACAGATAAATATGGCGAAGTAGTTTCGGCTAGCTATTTAAGGCGCTAAGCGCCACTGCTGCCCCTCAGAGAGGGGGATGCTTTGCCGAGGAGACAGCAACAACTAGAGAGCTTCCGAAGCATGACGCCATCACAGTTCTTCTACGAGTACCGCGAGGTAGCAGGCTTCGGCAGCCCCTCCAGGGCACTCTACCAGACTGTGAGAGAACTCGTAGAGAACGCCCTCGACGCGACAGACGTCCACGGCATACTGCCTGACATATACATCGCTATCGAGCGCGAGCCCGAGAACCCAAACTACTACCGTGTAACCGTTGAGGACAACGGCATAGGGATACAACCGCAGCACGTGCCCTACGCGTTCGGCCAGGTACTCTACAGCTCCAAGTACCGCCTACGCCAAGCCAGGGGCCGCTTCGGCCTGGGAGCAAAGATGGCGATACTCTACGGCCAGATAAGGACAGGGAAACCCGTCGAGGTCTACACCTCGCCCCAAGGCTCGAACAAAATATACTTCTTCAGGATAAAAATCGATATACAGAGGAACCGGCCGATAGTACTCACGAGGGCCGAGTTCCCGAACCCCAGCGGCTGGCACGGGACCAGGGTAAGCGTCGTGGTAGAGGGCGACTGGCCGAGGGCGAGGAGCAGGATACACACCTACATACAGCGCACCGCAATAGCAGCGCCATATGCTAACATAGTGTTCCGCGACCCGGACAATAGGATAGTCATATACCGCCGCAGGATAACAAAGCTACCACCAATCCCCCGCGAGGTCAAGCCCCACCCGCACGGAGTCGACATAGAGCTACTCAAACAACTAATAGCAAAGACCAACGCGAAAACACTGCTAGAGTTCATGGTTGAAGCCTTCCAGGGCGTCGGCAAGAAGACGGCCGAGGCTTTCCTGGAATACGCCAAGCTCGACAAGAACCTTGACCCGCGCACGCTCGACGACAAGAAGCTAGAGTATCTCGCAAGGAAGCTCCGAGAGTACCCGAAGTTCCGGGCCCCCAGCGCGGACGCACTCTCACCCTTCGGTCCCGAGATCATCGAGGCCGGTCTCCGCGCCATACTGGAGCCCGAGTTCGTAACCGCCGTTACCAGGAGGCCGAAGGCGTACGAGGGGCACCCCTTCATAGTGGAGGTGGGTATAGCATACGGAGGCAAAATCCCGCCAATGAACGAGCCAATGCTGCTCAGGTACGCTAACAAGATACCCCTACTCTACGACGAGAAGGCCGACGTGGCATGGAAGGTCGTGGACCCGAGGAACTTCGACTGGAAAGCGTACCTCGTAAACTTCCCCGCACCTATAGCCGTGCTGACACACATAGCAAGCACGAAGGTACCATACAAGGGAGTCGGCAAGGAAAGCGTCGCAGACGTGCCCGAAATAGAGAACGAGCTGCGCAACGCGCTTCGCGAGGCCGCCCGGAGGCTACGCGACTACCTCCTCAAAAAGAAGCGGGAGGAAGAGGCAAAGAAGAGGATAATAACATTCATGAAATACACACCTGAGGTCGCTAGCAGCCTCGCGACAATACTCAAGGATATGGGCGTACGCGAGGAGGATGTAAGGAAGATGCTGCTAAACATAATGAAGAAGAAGCTAGGCATAGAGGATGACAAGTTCCACAAGCTAATACAGGGGCTAGAGGTCTCGATAGAGGAGTAACTGGGAGAGGTGGGGCACAGTGGCGGAGTACATAGACCAGGTTGACCGCGAGGCCAGGAAGAGGGCGCTCAAGGTATTCCAGGAGACGTTCAAGATGCTCTACGACCAAATAGCGAGAGGGGAGCCACCCTACATGATGCTGCCGAAGAGAACGCTGGCAAACACGATATACGATGAGAAACGCAAGCTGCTGCTACTCGGCCCGGAGAAGCTCAAGAGGAGCTTCCTAGACCTAAACGAGTCCAAGAAGTTCATGCAGACGCTACTCATGGCCAAGATTATATACGAGGCCCTCGAGAGAGACGAGTACCCCACTATACGTGACCTCTACTACCGAGGAAAGCACACAATCATCTACCGCGAGCCAGGCGGCCGACGCCACGAGGAAAACACCTGGGACGAGCAGCGCGAGTCAGACGCAGTGATAAGGGACATCGAGGTCCTCACCGGCCTGCTCCGGGAAGAGATGCTCATACTGAGCAAGGAGAAGGGCAAGGTAGTAGGCAACATGAGGATACGCAGCGGCGGCGACGTAATAGACCTCAGCAAGATGGGGCACGGCGCCTACGCGATAGAGCCAACCCCCGACCTCATAGAGTTCGTGGACGTCGACGCCGAATATGTATTGGTTGTTGAGAAGGACGCCGTGTTCCAGCAGCTCCACCGGATAGGGTTCTGGAGAAGACACAAGGCAATACTCATCACTAGCGCCGGGCAGCCCGACCGCGCAACACGCAGATTCGTACGCAGGCTCAGCGAGGAGCTCAAGCTACCAGTCTACATACTGACCGACGCAGACCCCTACGGATGGTACATCTACAGCGTGTTCAAGATAGGCTCCATAACCCTGAGCTACGAGAGCGAGCGACTAGCCACGCCTAGCGCACGCTTCATAGGAGTAAGCATGACAGATATCTTCGGCTACGGTAAGAAGAAGCCATACCTCTCAGAGAAGGAGCGCCGCAACTACATAATCAAGGCAAAAGACGCGGACATAAAGCGTGCATACGAGTTGATGAACTACAAGTGGTTCCAGACAAAGAAGTGGCAGATAGAGATAAAGATATTCCTTGACAAGAAGTCGAAGCTCGAGATAGAGGCGCTTACGAGCAAGGGCCTAAAGTTCCTCGCAGACAAGTACCTGCCCGAGAAGATAGAAACCGGCGACTGGATAGAGTAGCGCGAACACAGACCCAAGCACCACGGTGCAAGAGGGTTGACGCACGAGACCCTGCAGGCCAGGCTCACACACGCCATTAGAGAAGCATGCAGCGACCACTCGTGGCTCGCGAGAAGGATAGACCACGCCGTCCTAGTCCCCTCGGCAACAGAGAGCGAGATAATGAGAGCAATAGAGGAGCTAGAGAAGCTGAACCTTAGATGCCTAATCACATCACCCACTCTGCTGAAGCGGGCCAGGGAAGCCACCAAGCGCTGCATCGGCGCAGTCGCTGGCTTCCCCTTCGGCTATTCACCCCTAGAAGCAAAGATAAAGGAGATAGAGGAACTCATAGGTGACGGAGCCGACGAAATAGACTACGTAGCAAACACGCAGCAACTACTCCTAGGCAGGAAAGACAAGTACATCAACGAACTAAAGGCCGCCACAACAATATGCCGCGAAACCGGCGTGAAGTGCAAAATAATAATCGAAACCCCCATCCTAGCCGAGAAGAAACTCATAATGGAGGCAACCAGGCTAGCCGCGTCAACAAACCCCCACTACCTCAAAACAAGCACAGGATACGCGCCGCGGCCAACCTACCCCGAAGACGTGATCTACATGCGTGCAGCGCTAAAGGAATCCGGGATAAAGGGCATTGGGATAAAGGCAGCAGGAGGCATAAGGACAGCCATACAGGCACTAATCCTCATAGCAGCCGGCTCGGACATCATAGGTACGAGTAAACCCTCAATAGTGCTAGGAACCCTTAGAGAAGTATGCAGCACCACCTACTAACCCTCGCCAGAAGCCCCTATGCATCCCCGATGCGGGGGATGAGGAAACGACGGTCTCGTGAGCACAGCGTCAAGCGATGAAGACCATTCTCCTTGCCGACCCCACCTACAAGGAGATACTGAGAGGAGACACTAGAGGGGCTCAGCTGAGACAGGTCTCTGCATCCCCTCAACCCGAGGGGCTCCGAACCCCTTACCTCATCACAGCCCCCTTCACGGCGCCTAACAAGGCTCATCCTCGACAGTATCAATCATCTCAAGTACCTCATGGAACGTGTTGCGCCTACACACGGGGCAGTAGTGGTAGAGCCTACGCTCCGATAGCTTGAAGAGGTCAAAGCTGACTTCAAGGAACCACTCCGTGCCGCAACTCGTGCATCTAAGCCTCCACTTAGTCAACACAATCACCAGGCCGGGTGTTCGCCTTAGGCCCCTGATGCAGGGCAGTCGCACGCGTGGAGCTATTACGCCTTGCCTTTCAGCGGCGTCCACGTTCCCGCCTCTCCCGCCGCGCCGCTGATATCAGCCCCCTCCTTAGCAGCTCGTTGAGCACACGGCGCAGCACTCTACGAACCCTCCACCGCTTGCCTAGATCGCCGTAGAGCCTGTAAGCGGTCGCACGTATGCTATTAGTCATTGTTAGGTCGCGCAGAATCTTCTTCTCCTCATCACTCAGCTCGTCGCCTAGGTAACGTAGCCCGAGCCTCGCTACATCGCCAGGCTCCAGGCCGAGATACGGGTCCTCCGGCTCGAGCTTTGAGAGGTCCTGTACAACCTCAAACTCTATTATCGTTACATAGTCGTCGGGGCTGAGCTTCTTACCATAGACCTTCTCAAGCTCAGCCACGAGTTCACCGACGCTGCGGAACCCGTCAAGCCTTGCATCCTCGTCAGTAAGCTCACGGACACGCTTGTAGACAACGTTCTTCACCTTGACCTTAGCAACCGGGCGCCCCCCGCCATGAACTATCAACTCCTTGTACTTGACATTGACCCTGCCAAGCCTAATTGTGGCCCTCTTACGCCCCCGAAGTATATCATCAACGAACTTCCCCTTAACCATCAAATGCCTGCCAAGGAAGCGCTGGCGGCCCTCACCCATAGCCCCTGGCCCCCAGGCAGCCACAGCCCCCACAAGCTATGCGCTTATTGACGCATCCACACCTATGAACAAAGTCCTGCCCAGGGGCTGTGAGGGATAGGGCCCGCACATGGCGGGCCCATGAACCGGCCCCGGCGCGGGGAAAGGGGCCGGCACCGGAGCCGCCCCGGCCCCGGAGGGCGGCGCTGAGGAGGGGCCAAAGCGCCGAGCCCCGTCAAGGCGACGCTTGTTCGCCGAGGTAGAGGCTTGCCGCCGGAATAGTCTCCCTAGGCTTAGTCTCGACGCCTGCTGCTATCACGCTGCCTATCTTCAGGCTTTCAAGCGGCTGCGTCGACATTATGAGTATCTCGCCGCTCACGCTCCGGTAGGGCACGTTTAGCGTCAACGTGTATGGCTTCACCTTGGCAGCCTTACCGACTACGCTGTCAGCTATATAGCTATGGGACCCCACAAAAGCGTTGAGGTATATGAGGCTCCTCTTGACCTCGGTATATGCGCCGACGACTGCGCCGTCATATACAGCGGATCCGCCTCGGATGAAGCTGTGGGCACCAATGAGTACGCCGCGGCCGATGTAGGCAGGCCCCTTGACCACAGCGTAGTGGTCGATACGTACCCCGGAGTCTATGTATATGTCGCCCTCAAGCACAACGCCGCGGCCGATACTCGCGGACGCATCAATATTGATGCCCTTCAGCCTGGAGAGAGCCAGGCGGGTCGCAACGAGGTAGTCCCAAGGGGTATCCATGTCTATCCATTCACCGAGCCAGGTGACCGCGTACAGCCTACCACGCGACGCGAGGTCTCCAATGACGCTGACAAGTGGCTTACCCCCACTGCACACCTGCTCCCGCAGCATCCGGACAGGCAGGGTCGCTACACCGGCATAGATGAATGGGCCCTCCCCGACGCGGGTCACCCTGCCCTCCACAGTGTCCACGTCTACTCGTAGGTACGTGCCTCGAAGAACGAGGGGCCTGGTAACGCTAAGCAGCGGCTCATAAGTGCTCACTACACGCTGGCCGTGACTCTCTATGAAACCCTTGGAGGAATAGACGTCACCATATATAATCGTTATGAGCGGGTCGTCGCCCCGGCTAGCTGCTGCGAGGCCCGAGCACACCGCAGACTCAATGCCGCTGCCCCGCTGCTCAACGAACTCGCAGCCGCCCCGCCTCCGGCAAGCCTGCGAAACCAGAGGATCGTCACTCACCACATACACGGACTCGTAGACCGTGAGCACCGAGTCTAGTATGAGGTCGAGTAGGCTTCTTCCAAGGAACCTCAGCAGGCTCCTGGACCCATCCCGGCCCAGGACGTAGCGTATCTGTTTAGAAGGCCCACCCGCAAGCACTACGGCCTTCAAGCCATGCCACCTCTCGGAGAGGAGTAAACCCTTACTCAACGGTCACGGTCTTGGCCAGGTTACGCGGCTTATCGGGGTCCCTGCCCAGGGAGACCGCGAGCTTATAGGCTAGGAGCTGTATCACAGGCATGACTGCATAGGGAGCCGTTACCTCATCATACTCACCTACGTTAATGAATACATCCACGCCCTTGAGCCTACTAGCAGCGGGCGGCCCCACAACTATGGTCAAGGCGTCACGGGCCTTCATCTCAAGCACATTACCTTGAACCTTGTCCAGGTGCTCCTCGGAGCCGCTGCCGAGCAAGAAGAACACAGGGAACCCCTTCTCGACAAGCGCTATGGGCCCGTGCTTGCTCTCCCCCGCGGGATAGGCCTCTGCATGTAGATAGCTGACCTCCTTTATCTTGAGAGCAGCCTCATAAGCCAATGCAACACCTATGTCACGCCCGAGCACATACATACTATTCCTAGTCTTCAACGTCTCGACAAGCCTATCAACCTCCCTAACCCCGAGCTGGAGGCTACGCCCAGCAAGATCACCAGCCGAGCGCAGCGCCGCAACAAGCCCCGAGGCCTCGGAGTCCCCGAGCACGCCGCGCACTCGCCCAAGCTCAACACTAATCATAGTCAACGCCAATACCTGGGTAAGGAAGGTCTTCGTCGCAGCGACGCCGATCTCGGGCCCTGCACGTGTATAAACAACGCGGTCCGACTCCCTCGGTATAGTGCTGGCAACCACATTGGACACCGCGACGACACGCGCACCCCGCGACTTGAAGGCCCTCAAAGCCTTAAGGGTGTCAATGGTCTCGCCGCTCTGGCTCACCGCGACGAGAACAGAGCCCGGCCTAGCAAGCCTCTCATAGATACCATACTCACTCGATATAAATGGGATGACGGGTGTAGAGGCCAGCAACGCCGAGTAGTAGGCGAAGAGGAGCCCGGCATGGAAGCTCGTGCCGGCACCCGTCACAAACACCAAGTCCGCCTCAGCGATAAGCTTAGCCGCATCAATGGCCTCGCCACTCGATAGGAGGCCCTCGTAGGTCTCATAGAGAACTCTAGGCTGCTCCATTATCTCCTTCAACATAAAGTGCGGATACCCGCCCTTCTCCGCTGACTCGACGCTCCAGGTGACCGTGGTAACCCTACGTCTCCACTCAACAGCCTCGCCATCCTTCTCTATATAGACACGATAGGGCTCTATGAAGCCATACTCGCCATCCCGGAGAGCTACAACCCGCCTAGTATAGGGGAGCATTGAGGGTATATCGCTAGAGACCATGTTGAAGCCTTCCCCGAGCCCGATCACCAGCGGGCTCACATTACGTGCAAAATAGATACGGTTTGGCTCACCAACATGGAGCAAAGCTATAGCGTAAGCGCCCTCGATTAGGGAGACAACCCTCCGGAAAGCCTCGAAGGGCTCAAGTCCGCGAGAAAGGAACTCCTCGAAAAGGTGCGCAACAACCTCGGTATCAGTTTCACTCACGAACTTATGACCACGCGACTCGAGAAGGTCACGCAGCTCAGCATAGTTACGTATAATACCGTTATGCACAACCGCTACGCGGCCTCCGCAATCCGTGTGGGGATGCGCATTCTCCCGACTGGGCTTACCGTGGGTAGCCCACCTGGTATGAGCGAGGCCACTCACACCACAGTAACGGAGAACACCATACCCCTTTACAACATCATCTATACGCCCCCTATCCTTGAGCACAATGAGCCGCCCGGTCCCGCACTCTATGAAAGCGAAGCCCGCGCTATCATAGCCCCGGTACTCAAGCCTCCGCAGCCCCTCAACAAGCATACCAACAACGTTAGGTACAAGGTCAGGGTCGGCAACTACACCTACGATACCACACACAGTAATCACCTAGCCAACGACAGCCCTACTCATTCTATTGGCGAATAGTCTCCGCTGCCCCCGGGAGCGGCGCGAAGAGAAGGAGACAAGGCTCTAATATAGTGTGGAGCAGCTACGCAGCTGGGATGATGTGTGAACCCCGTCGCGAGGCCCTATCTCTAGCTGGCCTGTGAGAGGGATTCTTCAGCGGGCTGACCGCGCAACAACACTATCATAGTTCTCTATTGCCTTAGCTGCGGCGAGGAGCGCCGCCAGGAGCGCCGGGTCTGCCTCAAGCAACGCACTTAGGTACAGGGGGGTGTCAAGCTGGGCCTCGTAGAGTGCTTGGAGAACCGGCGTTATTTCCCGGAGCGTTTCAAGGAATCGCTTCACGTATGGCCCGGTTGCGCCGGCGCCGGGTGCGCTGGGGAAAAACACCGTCATCCGTCTATCGCCGCTAGCCCAGGGGTTACTCCTTCTTTACGAGGACTATCTCGATGGTGCTGACCCTGCTCTGGCGGCCGTCGGGGCTCTGTATGACCTGGCTGTCGATCTTGATGTCCTTTATGTCGACCTTGCCGGGGAGGAAGCGCTTCCTCACTATCTCGACGGTGTCGACAGCCTTGCTTATGGCACGGCCCCTGGCCTTTATGACGACCTCGTTGACGCCCTGGTTCAGCAGGGTCAGGGTGGCTAGCACGTAGTTCATTACGGGCTTCTTGCCGACGAGGACCACATTGCTCGGAGCCGCACTGGCCTGCGCCATGCCGACCACCTCGGCTATACTGGGGCTTTCGTCGGGTGCCGCCTCCAGCGCTCACTCGTTAAAAAACTTTCGTTGCAGGGTAACACCGCCTCCGCTCCTCTAAAGCCCCACAGCTGGGCTCCGTGAACCAATCCCTGCGGCGCGTAACGACACGTCCTCGGTACCCCGGCATGACGCTCCCTGGGAGAGGAGGCGCAATGCCAACCGCTAGGATCAGGCCGATATACCACGCCGCCTGCCCTAACTGCGGCGGCCCGATTGAGGCAGAGAGGCTGGAGAAGGGCCTCGTATGCAGCAAGTGCTTGAGCGACGAGGAGGCGGAGACACTGCTAGCCGAGGCGGGCAGCTACCACGAACTCGTGCTTAGGCAGGGGCGCCTCCTCTCCCAGAAGGGCAGGCTCAATGGTTACTCGTATCTCTACACAAGTGTCCTGGAGCTACTTGACTTTGAGGACTTCTTCCGCCGCGCGACGGGCTCCAGGCTCTGGAGCGCCCAGTTGACGTGGGCGAAGCGGTTACTCCAGGGAGAGAGCCTTGCGATAGTCGCCCCGACCGGTGTTGGCAAGACTACGCTGCTGAGCGTCTATGCACTGTACCGTGCAAGCGAGGGAGCCAAGGTCTACTACCTGTTGCCAACGGAGAACCTAGCCTCCCAGGTCGTTGAGAAGCTTGCACGCCTCGCCGCGAACGCTGGCATAGAGGTGCGCGTGGTTGCCTACTATAGCTCGCTTAGCCGCAAGCGCCGAGAAGAGGCACTATCTCGGATAGAGGGGAATGACTACGACATACTCGTCACGACCACGGGCTTCCTCTCTAGGAGGTGGGAGCTCCTACGCGGGAGGCGCTTCGACGTAGTCCTTGTGGACGATGTAGACTCGGTCCTGCGCAACTCTCGGAACATTGACCGCCTACTCCAGCTGCTAGGATTCACAGAGGAAACCATAGAGGATGCCTACAATCTAGTCAAGAAGAAGATAGCGGCTGTGGTAGCGAAGGCGACCGGGAACATACGGCGCTACACCCGGCTCCTCGAGGAGATAAAGGAGATCGAGGCAAGGCTATCCCAGAGCCTCCTAGCAACGATGCCTGGCCAGCTCGTTATAGCGTCCGCGACCGGCAGGGCTAGGGGGATTAAGCCGAAGCTTTTCCGAGAGCTGCTGGGCTTCGAGATAGGAAGGGTCCACGACTACACCAGGAGCGTCGCAAACTTCTACACCATAGCGGAGAGAGACAAGCTGGTAGACGAGGCCGTTAAGATCGTTAAGCGGCTGGGCCCGGGCGGGCTCGTGTTCGTTGCAAAGAGGCTGGGCAAGGAGACGGCCAAGGAGATAGCCCGTAGGCTCAACGAGGAGGGTGTGCGCGCTGGCCTGGCCCTTGCTGGGCGCCGCGTCCTGGACCGGTTCGCACGAGGCGAGCTGGAGGTACTGGTCGGCGTATCATCCTACTACGGCGTCATCGTGAGAGGCATAGATATGCCGAAGAGGGTGCTCTACACGGTGTTCGTCGGCGTCCCCAGCAACGCTGTCCCCGCAGACAGGGCTCTGAACTCGCCCTACCGTCTCGTGAGAGCCGCCCTCGAGCTAGGCCTCATAGGCGAAGACAGCGAACTCGTAAAGGTGCTATCGAGGCTCACGCCTGGGGAGCAGACAGCGCTCCGGATAGCGCTCTCTAATGGAGAGACTCTGGAGGGCAGACTGGGAGAGCTTCTCGAGGAGCTCAGGGCGCTCCGGAGGAGAGTCCTGCGCCTGTTGTGGGAGAGGCTGTGCAGGGACGGCAAGGACGGGTTGGTTGTCGGGGCGACCCTCTACCGCTGCAGCGGCGGCGCCCTCGTCGCGGTCACTACCGACGCCGCGACCTATGTGCAGGCGAGTGGCCGCGCGAGCAGGATGCTCGGCTCCAGGATGACTCACGGGGTGAGCATAGTCGTTGAGGAGGATAAGGCTCTCATCGATGTACTGGAGGCGAGGCTGCGCAGGTTCATCGAGGACGCCTCTTTCGAGCCCCTCAGCTGGGAACGCATCCGGGAGGAGCTGGAGAGGGCGCGGAGGAGCAGGAGCGGGGACGGCGGGAGACGCGTGGATATAGAGACCAGCCTCATAATTGTCGAGTCGCCCACAAAGGCTAGGACAATCGCCGGGTTCTTCGGGAAGCCTGTCCGGAGGAGGATGGGCTCAGTAACCGTCTACGAAACCACATTCTACAACGAGGTCTCCGGGAGAATACACGTAGCCGCTATAGCTGCCTCCACCGGCCACGTATACGACCTCAGTATAGACGATGAGGGCCTCTACGGCGTCATCCTCGAGAACGGCGTGGTCAAGCCGGTCTACAAGCACATAAAGCGATGCCTCAACTGCGGCCACCAGTTCTCCTCCGAGAAGCCTGTCTGCCCACGCTGCGGCTCAACCAATATAGCGAGCAAGGAGGAGGTTGTCTCAGTCCTCCGCCAGCTGGCAGCCGAGAACGAGGTAGTCTACATAGCGACGGACCCCGACATAGAGGGCGAGAAGATAGCATACGATCTCTACGTCTCACTGAAACCCTATGCAAGGAACATCAAGAGGATAGAGCTACACGCGATAACGAGAAGCGAGCTCATGAAGGCACTAGCTTCGCCCCGCAGCATAGACGAGAGAATGGTTCACGCACAGACAGTACGTAGGATAGAGGACCGCTGGATAGGCTTCGCGCTCAGCCAGAAGCTCTGGAACCACTTCGGCAAACCATGGCTAGGAGCCGGCAGGGTGCAGACACCGGTACTCGGCTGGATAATAGAACGGTACCACAAGTGGAGGAGCAGCCTAGGCTACAACGTCTACGCCCTGCTGGAGCCAGGGCTCCGGCTGAGGCTCCACTTCGCCGACCGCTCCACAGCCGAGGAGGCCCTCAGGGCCCTCCAGGAGGAGGGAGCACTGGTGGAGAGCCTGAGGGCCGAGCACAGGGAGGTTAACCCGCCTCCCCCCTTCACGACCGAGACGCTGATCTACGAGGCCTCGAAGACCTATGGCTACCCGGCCCAGAAGACCATGAGGATAGCCCAGGAGCTGTTCGAGGCCGGCCTGATAACCTACCATAGAACCGACTCCACTCACGTGAGCGGAACCGGTGTGGCTGTCGCCAAGCAGTACCTCGAGAAGAAGGGGTTGGCGGAGAGCTTCTTGCCGCGGAGCTGGGGGCCGCCCGGCCACCACGAGGCCATAAGGCCCACAAGGCCTCTAGACGCCGAGGAGCTGCGCAGGCTAGTTGCCTCCGGCGAGATGAGGCTGCCAGTGGTTCTCCGAGAGAGCCACTACCGGCTCTACGACCTCATCTTCCGCCGCTTCATAGCGAGCCAGATGGAGCCGGCGAGGATAACCGTGTACAGCCTAGTGCTCCGCGCGGGCCCGGCGAGGATAGAGGTCTCCGCGGCCGTTGAGGCCCCGCGGCCGGGCTACCTGGCGGTATATGAGAGGCCTCGGCTCATACGCGGCCTCGCATCAGCGGCGCCGGCTAGCCGCCTAGCAGCGGTCAAGACTAAGCTGGCGAGAGGCTCCGAGGTGCAGCTCTACAGCCACGGCGACGTGGTCGCATTGATGAAGGAGCGTGGGCTGGGCAGGCCAAGCACCTACGCGAAGACAATAGACAACATAATAAGGCACGGCTACGTGATTGAGAGCAAGTACCGCAAGAAGCTCGTCCCGACCAGGCTCGGAATCGACGTGTATAGCTACCTGGAGGAGAACTACGAGGACCTGGTCTCCGAGGAGCGCACCAGGAAGCTGCTCGCAGAGATAGACGCCATAGCGAGGGGAAGCCTCGAACCCGGGAGAGTCATAGCCGAGCTGCTCGGGGAGCTACAGGAGCTGCTCAGCGAGCTAGGCAAGGCAGGAGGCGCCAGCCTGGGAGAAGTAGAGAGGGTAGAGACCTAGGCGAGCTTCCTGCGAACCCTTATCTCTATGTAAGGTATGAGCCTGCGGCCCCTCTCAACGCTGTCTATCTTCACGCCGGCTAGTTCTACCCCGTCCTGCAGCCTCCTCTTCAACGCATTATACACGTCAACGGCCTTGCCGACGTTAGCCCCCTGCCCCTTTATGACAACCTCGTCGAAGCCCTCGTTGAACACGAGTATAGCGGCGAGAACATAGTCAGCAACCGGCTTCTTACCGACAATTACCACGTTCTCCTCCGAGGCCATGCGCACCACCCCTCCCCGCCGAGCCAGCCCCGGGGGAAGCGGCGTAGCCGCTGAAATCGTTCACCCAGCTACCCCGGGCCTAGGAGCGTCGCCTACCAGGGACAAGGCAGCCACGGGCCACGGAGCCTCTTTAAGCGCTACCCACGCCCAGTCCCTGGAGCCGGCTTCGCAAGCCTCTCAATAACCTGGTTGAAGCACTCAACAGCCTCCTCGACGAGGCGAGAAGGATCGTCACCGGGGTGTATGCAGAGACTTGAGGGCATCTGAGCTGGGTCAACTGCAGCCCCGCTGCGGCATAGCTTGAGGAGAAGCTTACGGCCCCGGTACTCGCCCCAGACGCCGAGCCCGCGGCCGCACTCGGCGAAGAATAGTACGCGGTCACCAACCCTCACCCGGCGGAGCCCTGGCGGCCACTCCTTCATTGATAGCTTGGCGGACGCCTTCACCTCGACAGTGTAGCTGGCAGCGTATTTCCTGAGGAAGAGGCCTAGTATACTGACGAGCCTCGCCGACGCGCGGAACACTATGCGCCTACTCAGCTCGTCGAAGTCAACGACCTCTATACCTGCATCCCTCATACGCTCAACAACTGTAACGAAAGCAACATCATGCCTTACTATCATCGAGCCCGCAACATACGTGTAGAGCTTGACAGCCAACACGCAGCCACCCAGCACTCCACGGCCCCGGGCTTCACGGGGCTCAGCCGGGGATAACCTCCTCACCCTCCACGGCCCTGGCGGGCCGCGGCCTTCGGTGAGAGCTTCCTCATCACACCCCCAGGGGGCGAGGGAGGATGCGCAGCGACGCTTACATGTATACAAGCGGCGCGGGGAGGAGGACCCCAAGCCGCCCATTCATGATAGGTGGAAACATTGAGACCCGCGCTGAGAGTCCCGGGGGCTCTGAAACACGGACCCTCATCACCCCAGCCTCTTCAGCCTTCGTGGCGACTCTTCACGGCCCCCTGAAGCGAGGAACCATGCCTCCCGGCACTGGGTTATATTATTGGGTTGTTAATCTGCGCCAGCTGTATCACTGTCGCCGCGTTTAGCAGCAGGTACGGCACCACTTCGCGTGGCACATTGTTGAACTTGGGTGTGCGGCCCTCGTAGTAGCCGGTTAGAGGTACTATTTTCACCTCGTAGACCTCGTTGAACGGTATCTGTGAGAGCAGCTTCTCCGGGTTCTCCAGCACCTCGGATAGCTTGACCACAATATGTATCAGGCTGCCGGTCTCGTTCTTAACTAGCAGCATGTACAGGGCGTCAGCGTTCGGCGGTCTGAAGGAGGACGAGAACTCCTCTGAGCGGGCTATCTGTGGCGCGTCCTCCACCAGCGCCCAACGTGTCTCACCGGTATCGACATCTATGAAGCTGAATACCCGGTAGTAGCTCCCGGGCTTGCTCATCTCACGTAGCTTCGCCTCCACAAGCTTCTCGGGTACTCCGAGCGCGTCGGCTAGCTCCTCCACGGTGAACGCCATTCCTTTCAGTGTCTCTGCTATTGACTCGTCGAGGTTGCCTAGCCAGGGCTTCTCGGGGACCTCCCTTACGACGGTCCTAGCATATATTGATGAGCGGCTGTTGTTGACTAGTATCCTCATCTTCCTGGTCTTCAGAGCCTCTATTATCTTCCAGGCGGCCTCGGGGTCAAAGTACTCCTCCAGGGTCTGGCGCAGAGCCTCTCGGTAGGCCAGCCCGTGGCTTGGCCGAAGCTTCCTTGTCACACCGAACACGAGCTGTATACTATGAGCTATATCTACTATGTAGGGTGACCTGGCCGCGGCCTCCCGCACCCTCTCCATGAAGTCGTCGCGGCTCATACCGAGCAGTAGCTCAAGCACGTTTACCGGCGTGTTGGAGGGTAATGCGAATCCGTAGTGGCTTACCTTCACGTAGGAGTTGCCGGTGTGGCGGTAAGCCTCAAGCATAGCGATGTAGGCGAGCGCCCGGAGAGCACGAGTAGGGGCGAGCAGCAGGTAGACGTCCTCGTCGCTGACGCGCTCCAATACTAATCGGTCACTGCCTGGCCTCGGGTAGCGGTACTTGACTATCTCCTCGCGAAGAGACTTCAGCATCTCTTCTGCAGCAGGAGCCAGTGCCAGGCCATCGGGAAGCCTAACACCACCATTGTGCAGCTCCCTTATTACTTGCTCAAGCTCCTTGATTACCAGCTCCGAGGCCTCTGGTCCACGGCCACGCCAGAACGGGGTAGTAGTGGCCTCCCGGTCCGTCTCTATCACTATGACCTTGTTTGTGTGCTCGTCGATGCCTATCACTTGCCAGTTGCGGCCGCCTAGCCGGATAACGCTGCCCACCCGCAGGCTGTGAACAACGAAGTCAAAGTCAAGTTCTCCTATGGTTTTGCCATCGTTGGTTTTAACTATGTAGTTCTTCTTCTCGCCCATTGTAGTGAAGAACTCAGAGAAGTTCCTTATCCACCAGGTATACCTGCCCTCGCCCACGTTGAAGCGCCATATCTTGTAGAACTGGCTACTTACTCCCAGCTTGCCGCCCTCTCCTATCTTTATCATCTTGTTGCCAACGAGGTACTTGACTAGCTCGTCGTACTCCTCGCGGCTAAGGTCCTCGAAGTAGGGCACACTGCGGAGCACTTCATAGGCCTCGTCCACGGTGTACATGCCGGAGAGGGCCATCCCGAGCACTGCTCTAGCGGCCATGTCGAGGGGCTTGCGTGGCAGCCTCGGCTTCTCGACCTCTCCTCTCACCGCGAGCCTGGCCTCAGCTATAGCCTCGAGTAGTTCAACCTCGTCCGTCGCGAGTATCGCTCCCTGGGCCTTGCCGTGGAGGCTGTGACCGCTTCTCCCTAGCCTCTGTATTAGGGAGGCCACCTGGCCGGCCGGACGGAACAGTATAACCCTCTTGACGGAGCCTATGTCTATGCCTAGCTCAAGGGTCTTCGTGGCTATTATCATGTTTAGTTTGCCCTGCCTCGCCATCTCCTCTATCCGGTGCCGCTCCTCTGCCGATATCGAGGCGTGGTGGACTATGACGCCAGGTATCTTGTCCTCGAGCTGGCGGTGAAGCATCTCGGCAGCGTACTTCGAGTTGACGAACACTATTGTTAGGGGTTCCATGTATTCTGCGAGCTTCTCCGCCGCCTTTCTCCAGAAGTCGGTGCTCTTTGACTTAACAGCGTCTATGGTTATCTCTATCGCTTTCCGCGCCTTAGCCTCGACTATGCTTAGCCTCCTCCTAGAGCTACCGGCGAACACCCTCCCGGCGAGAGCTGGGTCGCCTATAGTGGCCGAGAGGACTACGACCTGGAAGTCGCCGGCGAGCCTCCGGAACCTCTCAAGGAGCACCGCGAGCTGGACGCCGCGTTTGTTGCTGATTATCTCGTGCGCCTCGTCCACGACCACCCAGCGGAGGTTGCGGTAGTGTTCACGGAACCTTGTAGCCCAGTCAAGGTCTATCTCTAGGCTTTCAGGGGTCGTTACGAGTATGTGTGGGACCTTGCGTAGCCTCCTGGTGCGCTCGGAGTGAGGAACGTCACCATGCTTGCGTGCAACCACGAGGCCTAGGTGCTCGGCCCACCATGATATCCTCTTGTAAATGTCGTTTATCAGCGCGCGTAGAGGGGTCACGTATATCATTGCAACGGGCTCTGCGTTCTCCTCAAGCATCTTCGTGAGTATGGGGAGCAGCGCTGCCTCGGTCTTGCCGTGGCCGGTGGGGGCAGTTATCACTACGTTGTCGCCGCGTAGTATGGGCTCGACTGCCTTCTCCTGTACAGCTGTGAGGCGCTTCCAGCCCCGTTTCTCGATTAGCTCGCGTATACGGGGGTGTAGTAGGTTGAGCCTCCCGCTGCCCTCGGCGACTGCCGCCGTCTCCATCGCTACCACTCCCTTCACCTTTGGAGGCGTCGCGGCGAGTGGAGCCGCGCTACACTATCATGTTGGCTGGCCATTCAGAGCCCTAGCAGAGCGGCTAGTCGCGGGCTGATAGGGTTTAATATAGGCTAGGTGGGGCTGGCTTCGCGAGCTGGGTGCATGGCTAGGCTTGGCAAGGACTAGGTACTACACCTGCTTGGTCTGCGGCAAGAAGTTCCCGGAGGGCCAGGGGATAGTCATAAGGAGGGCTGGCGTTGAGCTAGCATTCCACAGCAAGGCCTGCTTCACGAGGTTCTGTAAGCTCTTCCTCGAGCGCGTGGAGGAAAAGGAGTTTAAGCGCGTCGCAAGGGAACTCATGAAGGAGTTTGAGGAGCTTCAAAAGCAGAGGATGAAGCAGAAGATTATATGAGGCCTAGGCCTCGCTACTCGGCTGACTGCCCCTCCTTCTTTATGACCTCGACAAGCGCGTCGAGCCTCATATCGTTAATCATCTTGATTGCTTTCTCAACAGCCTTCTCGGGGTTATCGGCTGCTACGTTGAGGTATATGGAGGTGCCCTTTATTCTTAGACGGTATCTCTTCTCGCCCAGCAGCTCGTACTCCTCAACTATTTCAAGCTCATAGCTTTGGCTCATGCCTCGCAGCCCCCGAGGAGGTGGCGGGGGCAGAGGGCTCTAGCCCTTAATGGAGTCTGGCCGTGCCCTGTCCTCCCGGGGCTGGGGGTGCGGACACCTTGGCTGTGGATATTGAGAGGGTTGTTGTTGAGGAGGCGTGTAGGCTTGGGCGTTTTACTTCTGATGAGCTTATAGCTGCTGTTGAGGCTAGGGTTGGTGGTGTTGATAGGAGGGTTATAAGGCGGGTTATTGGTGAGCTTGTTAGGCGTGGGGTGCTTCGTAGGCTGCCGGGCTATGAGGAGAGGAGGCATGTCTTCGAGGCCTCGGGGGATGCGTGTGGAGGGGGAGAATCCGGAGGCTAGGAGGGTGCTGGATGATATTCTTGATGTGCTTGTGAACCGGTTTGAGCCTGGCCTAGTTAGTGGTGAGCTTGAGGAGCTTGCTGCCCGGCTCGAGGAGGTTGCTGTGGCTGATCCCCGGCTCTCTGGTGTTCTTGGTGAGGTGAGGTTGTTCCGTGAATATGTTCATGCCCTGAGGGTTCGTGTTGTGGGTCTTGGTAGTAGGCGTGGCCTTTCCCGTGCACGGGATGAGTTGTTGGCGTTGGTTAGCAGCGTTGGTTCTAGGCTTGGCTCTGGGGGAGGCCGAGTTTCTCGGCCTCTTCGGCGAAGGCTGGTTTGAGCATTCTGTAGGCCTCGCGCACGTCTTGCGAGATTACCTTGGTGCCGGCTATTACTGGCATAAAGTTTGTGTCCCCGTTCCAGCGGGGCACTATGTGTATGTGTAGGTGCTGGTCTATTCCTGCGCCTGCTACGCGGCCTAGGTTTATGCCTATGTTGAAGCCGTGTGGCTTCATTACTTTTCTTATTGCGTTTAGTGAGAGCTTTATGAGTAGGTGCATCTCGGCGGCTTCGTCCGTTGTTAGGCTTGTATAGTCTGCTATGTGGCGGTAGGGAACTACCATTACGTGCCCGCTGTTGTATGGATAGAGGTTCATTATTACGTAGGCGTGTTTACCGCGGTATAGTATCAGGGCTTCCTCGTCGCTCTTCTTGGGTGCCTCGCAGAAGACGCATTCTTCGCTCCTCTTCTCGTCCTGGAAGGTCTTTATGTACGTGTATCGCCATGGCGCATAGAGGGTTTCGGGCCAGTGCATTGTCACCGCGGGTCACCGGTGTTGTGGAGCGTTCCGTGC
>JALUFI010000058.1 GCA_027043685.1 Pyrodictiaceae archaeon | reverse complement strand
CCAAGAACCTTGTCGGCGGCCTCACTAAGGTTAAGCAGACCACGCTGCTAGTATTCTCTATGTATGCCTCGTTCATAGCGGGCGGTGGGCTCCGCTACCCCCCCGAGTACCACCTGGTTCTCATAGCGCTGTCCTACCTCGCGATAGGCTCTGTAACGGCCATCAACATGTATTTCGACCGCGACATAGACGCCGTCATGCCTAGGACGATGAACAGGCCCCTTGCCTCGGGCATGCTTAACCCAGAGGCCACACTCGCGTTCTTCGCCACACTCCTGGCGGTCAGCCTCTACGCCGCAGCGAGGCTGGTGAACCTCTACTTCGCCGCAGCTATACTGCTGGGCTTCCTCTTCGACATAGTCGCGTACACCCTTCTCCTCAAGAGGAGGACACCCCTCAACATCGTTGCAGGCGCCGTCGCCGGCGGCGCTCCCGCGCTCGGAGGCTGGGCAGCCGCAACCGGCAGGATAGACGTCAACGCCGTACTCTTCTCACTCATAGTCGCAGCATGGGTGCCTGCACACATATGGTTCCTGGCAACCTACTACCGCAGAGACTACGAGGCAGCCAATGTACCCATGCTCCCCGTGGTCGCTGACCCAACTACTGTCGGAGTCGGGATAGGCATTGCATCCATGGCCACGGGGTACGCCGTGGCAGGGCTGGCGCTGAACCACGCAATAGGCCCACTATCCACGCTCGTAGGACTCATGCTCTCAATCTATACTTTCATCCTGGCGAACAACTATATCTACGCAGGCGGGGACCGCGAGGTCGCAAAGAAATCCTTCATAAGGGTTAACATGCTTCTCGGCGCGTTCTACCTAGCAATCATAGTTGAGAAGCTGCTCGGCCTAGCCTAGCGCCGTCAAGAGGAGAGGCTGCCCGAGGCCGTGATGTGGATAAGCGGTCGCCGAGGCCCCTCCCCGGGGGCCGCTGAGGAGACTCCCATGAACTGAGCCCGGAGACCGTCATTATCCGATATTTTGATGCCCATACCCAGGGGGAGCCCCTCTGGGGTGCTGCGTGGCTTGCCGGGCCCCCTGAGCGGTAGAGACCTGCTCTCGATCAACGACCTCTCGCCGGAGGAGGTTCGTCTCGTCCTTGACGAGGCTAGGGCGCTCAAGCTACGCTTCTACGCCGGTGAGAGAATCATACCGGTACTCAGGGGCAAGACTATTGCGTTGATATTCGAGAAGCCGAGTACGCGGACGCGTGTCAGCATGGAGGTTGCCGCTCTGCAGCTAGGCGCCACGCCCCTGGTGTTTAACCGTAACGAGCTGCAGCTAGGGAGGGGTGAGCCGGTTAAGGATACGGCGAGGGTGCTTTCGAGGTATGTTGACGCGATAGCTGCGCGTGTCTATAGCCATAGATCCCTCGTCGAGATGGCTGCCTATGCGGATGTACCGGTGATAAACATGCTTAGCGACCTTGAGCATCCTCTCCAGGCGCTTGCAGACGCGCTCACGATTATTGAGAAGAAGGGCGACCTCTCCAGGCTCAAGGTAGTGTATGTTGGTGATGCTAGGAACAATGTTGCGCATAGCTTGTTGCTTGTTGTTGCTAAGCTGGGCGGCCACATAGTCATGGCTGCGCCGAGGCAGCTCTGGCCCCGCAGCGAGATACTCGAAGCCGCGAAGCTCGCCGCCGAGGAGACCGGCGCAGCCATTGAGCTGATGGAGGACCCCCGGGAGGCTGTGAAGGGGGCCGACGTCGTATACACGGATGTCTGGGTGAGCATGGGGGAGGAGGCTGAGGCTGAGGAGAGGAGGCGCCTCCTCCAACCATACCAGGTCAATGCCGAGCTGATGCAGCTGGCTAGGAGGGACGCGATATTCATGCACTGCCTGCCGGCTCACCGGAGTGAGGAGGTTACCGAGGAGGTGCTGGAGGGCAGGTGGAGCGTTGTCTGGGACCAGGCGGAGAACCGGCTGCATGTGCAAAAAGCCGTGCTCTCCCTCCTCCTCTCCTAGGCCCTGAACCTCTTTATCGCGACGCCTCTCTTCTTGGCCTCCTCTAGGGCCTCCGGGGTAACCCGGACGCCGCGGCCGTGGATGGCGAGCACCGGCTTCGCCTTGAGCGCCGCAGCCTTGTCGGCTATCGCTGCGACTTGCTCCCTGGTTATCTTGGCTGAGCCCGTGTAGACGTCGACGGCTATGCGCTCCCCGGCCTTCTGGGCCAGGAAGCCTACGCGGCCGGCCGGCGTCTCCAGGCCGACTGCGACGCTGTAGCCTGCCTCGAGGTAGCGGCCGGCGATGCGGCCCGTGACGCCGTACCTCTGGGCGAGCTTCTTCTGCTCAAACACTATCCGTGCAAGCGACATCGCGACCGCCTCCTCCGGGCTGTGCTGGTTCCTGGCCCTGGTTTCCCCGCGGACAGCGGCGCAGCCAAGGGCCATGTTTTATAGGGGTTGCTCCTGGGGGCGGCGCTGCAAGGGATGCTGGGGTTGAGCGGTGATGCTGTGACTGCCGTAGGCCTTGCAGGAATGGTTCTGATTGTGGTGGCGTGGCTCGTCTCTATACCGGAGAGGCCGCCGCTCCGGCTGAGCCTCGTCTACTTCCTCGGCAGCCTACTGCTCACTATCTACTCAATAGCTGTTGGTGACCCCGTGTTTACTGTGCTTAATGGGCTCGCCGCTGCTTTATCGCTCTACAACGCTGTGAGGGCACTACGGTTTAGTAGGCAAGGGCGGGGGCGCTAGCCTCCACCGGGTCGCGGTCATGGGGAGGCAGCTGCCAAGCATATTGCTTGATAGGCGTGTCCAGTACCTCCTGGCCTTCGTGGCTGCCGTATTGTTTGCCGTTGTGGCCTGGAAGCTGCGCATGCTCCCCTACTACAACTACGCGGAGGTCTACGACCTCGCGGTGAAGATGGGGATTAGGAGCGATGTAGCTAAGTATGCGTATATAAACGCGAACGACCCCTGGATAGAGTACTGGCTAGCCAAGTACCTAGCGGAGCATGGCCTCGGCTCCTGGACAACGCTGACTAGGAGCAACCCGGTGACGCACATCTTCTGGTACCCCTGGGGACGCGACTTCACTAAGACGGAGTACCCGCTCGTACCCATGATGGCTGCCTTGACAGGCAACCCTCTGTGGGGCATAGACATTGTACCGGTGCTTGCAGGCGTGGCCCTTGTATTCACAGTGTTTCTCTTCGAGGCAGACCTCTACGGCCCGCTCGCCGCAGTGCTTGGCTCAATGTTGGTCGCTGTGCTGCCGGCCGCGGCGTCCAGGACCTTCGCCGGCTTCACGGAGAAGACTGGCATAGCTATGCCGTTCCTAATCATAACGCTCTGGTTCTACGTGCGGAGCCTCAGGGCCGCCGAGGAGAAGCGCTGGCTCCCCCTAGCCGTGGCTACCGCTGCCACGTGGCTGCTCGTCGAGCTTACGTGGGGCGGCTACGCCCTAATGCACGCAACAATAGCGCTAACCGTTCTCCTAGCACCCTTCTTCACCAGCCTCGATGAGGCCAGGAGAGTAGTAGAGAAGAGCTTCACGGCATTCCTCGTGTTCAGCGTACTCGCCTATGGCTTCGAGGCAGCCGGCTACGGGAAGGTCTCCAACACCTTCACGCTGGCAACCCTCGCGGTACTGGTTATCGTGTACGGCCTCGTGGAGTACCTTAGGGGGCGCTTCGCCGGGCTAAGGCTGCCGGAGAGGTACGTGCATCAGCCGCTCCGGCTGTACGCTCTCATAGTCGGCGCCCTAGTTGTGCTGGGCGTTGCCGCCGGCTACGCCGCCGGTGCCCTGAGCAACAAGTATGGGTACACGATTCTCTGGCCGCTGAGGGACCTCGGTCTAGTGCACATGGGGCGCGTGGAGGAGACCGTCGCTGAGATGAGCAGTGCGCTTAGGCCGGGTAACTTCCGGGGCTTCCTACGTGAAGCCAATGTGCTCGTATTCCTGGCGCCTCTCGCGGCTATCTACATACTGTACCGCGCTTATAGGGAGAAGAGGGTGGATCATGTTCCTCACACCGCTTTGGCACTGGTGCTCTTCTATGGCGTGCTGGGCATGATGTACCTTCTGGAGAGCTTCTCAGTGATAAACACGCTTGTAGTGGCCGCCGCCGCTGAGATGCTGCTAGCATCTGCCGCGAGGGTCACGGTGGCGGTGACGCGTAGGAGGAGGGTGCAGGCGCACCGCAATGTGCCGAGGGAGCTGAAGCTACTGGTGCTGGGGTTCTACGTGCTCCTCCTAATCATCGGCTCCCTCTACTCGGCCAGCGTGACCGCCCAGAGCCTTGGCGCAACCACCGCCACTATCACGGGGTCGAGTAAGTCGCAGGTCTATCTGAGCTGGCTGTGGCTGCTGCAGCACTTCAAGTACGATGTACCTAGGAGCGATGTCGTCGTCGCCTGGTGGGACTATGGTTACTGGATAAGCGTTGGGAGTGGGCACCCGACGCTCGCTGACGGTGCGACGCTGAACGGTACCCAGCTAAGGCTCCTGGCGCGCCTGCTGACGGGCTCCGAGAACGAGGCAGCAAAGATAATGCATATGCTGCGCCTCAAGCCTGGGAAGACCTATGTGCTGATAAACGATATAGCGCTCTACGATACGAGGAACAAGGCATTCATCTACCTCTTCCCGAGGAACGGCATAGACCTCATGAAGTCGTGGGCTATGCACCACATAGCCGGCCGCGACAAGAAGTTCCAGGAGATAGTGACGCTGCTGGCACAGATAGCCGGGCAGAGAGCCGCTGCGCCGGCCTACCTTCCCAGACTGAGGAAGCTCCTAAACGATACACTGGTCTTCAAGCTGGCTATTGATGGCGCCTTTGAGTTCCAGAGACATGGCGTGGTTGTGCCGAAGAAGTATGCAAAGCTGTTCGGCAACAAAGAGGTCAAGAGCGTGACACTCTACAGCGTGACGTTCAACAAGGAGTTTAAGATGACTAGGTTCAAGCCATACATCGTGGTAGTGTCACCTTTCATGACTATCGATGGAGGGGTTAAGGTGCTGCGTGGAGGACTCATACCGGTACACATAATCGTTGTATACGAGTGGACGGGGTAGCCCCTGCCCCTTTTTAGGGACCCGCATCCCCTCCCCATAGATAACACATCGCTTCTGGGTAACGGCTACAGCGCTGTAGTGGCTGCTGGCGAGGGCGGGGATTGTTGATTCCTTGGCTCCGTAGGCGTGGCCGCAGCGGTAGCTTCGCCTCACCGAGGGTCAGGCTGCTCGAGCTAGCAGTGGCTGCGCGGTATAACGCGTCGAGGCTTGGGCTTCTAGCCGCGAGGCTCCGACGCACGTATGAGAGGACCCGTGACCCCGCCCTCGCCAAGATGCTTCGTGACGTGCTCACGCTCCAGGCTGTGCTCGAGATTCTCTCTGTCCGGCTTGAGACCCTTGCCGAGGTTGGTGCTGTAACTAGTGACTCGCTTAGCCTGCTCCGCTCGGTTCTCTCCGCTGCGAGGCAGGCCTATGGGGCTCTCGGCCCAAGCGTTGACGGCATGCTTGCTGAGCTTGAGAACCTGGTTGCGTCTATAGCTGCCTCGGCTGGCGTGGAGCTCGAGGTGCCGGATGCGGGGAGGGCTGGGGAGGAGGCTATGCGTGTGCTGGAGGAGGCCCGTGTGGTCGCTGAGCAGCGTCTAGGGGAGCTGCTGCAGGGCAGGCAGGACTAGCGCGGGGAGGGCTGTTATAGGGGGCTGACTGCTCCTTGCCGGGTGCTTTGAGGGCGGTGCTGTGGAGTACGTGGAGGAGACTATCCGGGAGCGCATCATACGTGTACTGATGGAGTCTCGTACGCCGCTCACCGCGAGGGAGATAGCTGAGCTTG
>JALUFI010000057.1 GCA_027043685.1 Pyrodictiaceae archaeon | reverse complement strand
GCCGCCTGGCCGCCGGCTACATGGTGCCGCGGTAGTATAGCCTGGCCCAGTATGCGGGCCTGTCAAGCCCGTGACCCGGGTTCAAATCCCGGCCGCGGCGCCACCTGCTCCTCCTTCCCTCCCCCTATGTCTCTAGGCTAGGAGGCGGACACGTATGCCCAGCGCAGCGGCCGCCTCGGCTTGCCGCGCATCACTAGTCAGTAGTTCTCCCTGCTCCTCGGCTAGGGCTATGTAGAGGGCGTCGTAGAGCGTGACGCCGTGGCTAAGGGCGATCTCTAGAGCTCTTGGGAGGTACCGGGTTTCGGGCTCCAGTCTTATCACGCCGGTCTCGGCTAGCCTCAGCAGCTTCCGGTATAGCTCGAGGGCTGTCTCGGCGTCTATGCGTCCCCTCAGCCTAGATTGCTTCCATATCGCGTTCCCGACTTCTTTCAGCACGTGGTCCACGGATACTAGGGGCCGGCTGCGCCAGAGCAGCTCTGAGACGCTCTCCCAGCCCTCTTCGCGTAGCACGTACTTCGCGAGCGTGGATGCGTCAATTACTATCACGGTCCTCCCTCACCATTGCGGCTGCCGTGCCTCTTGGGGCTGGGGGTAGTCTCTTGATTAGCTGCTCAAGCTCCTCTATCGCGGCCTCCTGCTCGAGCTCCCTGACTCTCTTTTCGAGGAACTTCCTTACCTCTTCGCTCCAGTTTACTCTTCCGCGGAGCCGGTCCATCCTCTCCTTCAGCTCGCGGGGGACGCGGAAGGTCACTGTAACACTTGGCAAGACGTGTCACCGTGTTACGCGTAGCATAACACGACGGGATATATGGGTCGCCTTACAAGTGGGGCCTGGGGTGCCCCGGTGGGCCTCCGCCGGCCCCTACGGCGCCGCATCCACCTTCAACCGCGGGGGAGACCCAGTGCCGCTCCGTGGTAGCCGCGCTGCCTCGCGGAGAAGAGTTCCTGGTGGACACGATGCGCCACGTAGCTCCTTGCCTGTAGTGGTGGGTGTGTTGAGAGCGGGGCGAGCCACTTGAGCGGCTCCGGGTAGAGCCCGTGGGCTGAGCGGTAGAGGTTGGCGTATATCCTTGGGACTATGTAGAGCATGTTGCGTATCCTGGGGGTTAGGGCTGCCTGGGCCCGCTGCTGCTCCATGCGCTTCATCTCCTGGATGACCTTCTCTATCTTTGTAAGCGCAGGCACTATTGCGGTGCCGCCGGTGAGCTCGACGGAGGAGGCGTCTGCGAGGTGTTCGCGTATGCGTGAGAAGCCCAGTATCGCCAGGTTCACTATTAAGCTGGATAGTGCGAGCAGTAGGCCCACCAGGATGGCCGCGAGGCCGGCGAATACGCCGCCTAGGGCTGTTAGCCCAGCCACGCCCGCTGCCTCCTCGTCGCCGCCCGTGGCTCCCGCCGCGGCCGCCACTGCCGCCGAGGCGCGTATCATGAGCGTGCCTGCTATGACTGCGCTCACGCCTAGGAGGTAGACGGCGCTGGGGGCGAACGACGTGGCAGCCATGTAGCCGGTGTCGTGGTGCACTATGTGGCCCAGCTCGTGGGCCAGCACGGCCCTCACCTCGTCCCTGGCCAGGTGCCTCAGCAGCCCCTCGTTGACTACTATTGCTCTCCGGAGCGGACTGCTCACCGCGAACGCGTTGGGGACCGGGTCATCGGCTATGTAGAGCTCGACTGGCTTGCTGTAGCCAGCCCTCTGCCTAAGCTCAGCTAGCACGTGGAGGAGCCACTCCTCGCCGGGCCCCGGCCTCCGCAGCCGGAGGCCACGGAGCACGAGGTGCGGCGCGAACAGGTACTGGGTCAGCATTATCGCTGCGAGGCCCGCGAGGCCCGCATAGCCGGCAAGCCCCGCCAGCCCGGCGAGGAAGAGGAGGAACGGCGCCACTGCAACCAGCAGCAGCGAGGCCGAAACGAGCACCGTGAGCCTCAACGCTCTGCGCGCCGGGAAGCCCCTGCCCAGCAGCAGGTACAGCAGCGCCGGGGAGGCAGCCGCACCCACGACCACCGCGAGGTACAGGGCTACGAGCACCGGGGCCGAGGGCACAGCGGCCTCGCCTCCGGCAGGGACGAGACGCCTAGCTATTCTCCGAGGGGGTTGATGCATGTGTAGTCGTCTTCGCATCTATCCATTACACGTAAGGAGGGGTAATCGATGCGTCTTGTAGTGCGTTTATTCACTCTTTATCGTGTATGTTGGTTAGTGTTTTATTTCCCTTGTCCCACGCTTGTGCCACAAGCGTATAGACATGTGTCGGTGAAGTTGTCTTGCCCGAGACTTCTCCCTCGGCGCTGATCGAGGCCCAGAAGAGGGTCGTGGAGGAGAGCCTCCGGGACCCCGAGGGCTTCTGGAGCCGCGTGGCCGGGGAGCTCTGGTGGAGGAGGCGCTGGGACCGCACGCTCGACGACACTAATCCCCCGTTCTACCGGTGGTTCGTGGGCGGCGAGACCAACATCACCTGGAACATATTCGAGAGGAACTTCGCCAGGGGGCTTGCGAACAAGGCCGCCCTGGTGTGGAGGGGCGGCGGGGGCGAGGAGAGGGTTCTCCGGTACTGGGACCTCTACCGCGAGGTGAACCGTTACGCGGAGATGCTCCGCCGCCTGGGCGTGGGCAGGGGCGACCGCGTCGTAGTCTACATGCCGATGATACCCGAGGCCATGTTCACCATGCTGGCCGTCGCCAGGCTCGGCGCCGTGCATGTTGTCGTGTTCAGTGGGTTCGGGAGCGCCGCGCTCGCGCAGAGGATACGGGACAGCGGCGCCAAGGTCGTGGTGACCGCGGACGGTATGACGAGGAGGGGGAAGCTGATTGACCTGAAGAGCATTGTTGACGAGGCGGTGGAGGAGGCTGGCGGTGTCGAGAGGGTTGTTGTGCACCGCGTGGCAGGCAACCGTGTCGAGATGAGGGAGGGCAGGGACGTCTGGGCAGAGGACGTTCTCCGCGATATACCCGACGGGGTCCGCGTCGACCCGGTCATGGTTAGGGCTGAGGAGCCCCTCTTCATACTCTACACGAGCGGCACCACGGGCAAGCCCAAGGGGATGGTGCATCTCCACGGCCAGTACATGGTGTGGACCTATGCCCATACCCGTTGGCTCTTCGGCTTCTACGACAACGACGTGTTCTTCGTCCCCGTTGATATTGGGTGGATAAATGGCCACACCTACGCCACCTACGGGCCCCTGCTCAACGGCTCCACCGTTGTCTGGTACAGTGACGCCCCGGACTACCCGCACCCCGGCGTCTGGTGGGAGATAGTCGACAGGTACAAGGTTGACATGATGTGGGTTGCCCCGACCGCTGTCCGGCTACTGATACGCTATGGCGAGGAGGTGCCCAAGAGGTATAGGCTAGACAGCCTCCGGCTAATCGTGAGCGCGGGGGAGATACTGGGCAGGGAGCCGTGGAGGTGGCTACGGGAGCACATCTGCCGCAACCGCCCCGACTGCCACGTCATAGAGACCTGGGGCCAGACGGAGAACAGCGGCTTCATCACCGCACCCGGCGGCTACGGGCTCGTCGGCGGCATAGCGTACCGCGAGGGAAGCGTTGGGCTCCCCTACCCCGGGATAGACCTCCACGTGCTCCGCGACGACGGCAGCGAGGCCGCGCCCGGGGAGAAGGGACACATAGTCATCAAGGCCCCGGTGCCCCCGGCCTTCGCCTACGGGGTCTGGGGCGACCCGGAGCGCTACGTGAAGACCTACTGGAGCAGGTTCCCCGGCTACTACTACACCGGGGACTACGGCTACGTGGACGAGGACGGCTACGTCTACATCCTCGGCAGGGCCGACGACGTATTGAAGGTCGCGGGGCACCGCCTCGGCCCCGCGGAGGTCGAGAACACCGTCCTCGAGCACCCCGCGGTGGCCGAGGCCGCGGTGGTCGGGGTCCCCGACGAGCTGCGGGGCACCGTGCTAGCAGTCTTCGTCGTGCCCAGGATGGATGTGGAGGTTGACAGGGCCAGGCTCGCGGAGGAGATACGTGGCCTCATCCGCCGCAAGTATGGCCCGGTAGCTGTGCTGAAGGGCGTCTACGTCGTGGATAAGCTGCCGAAGACGAGGACCGGCAAGATACTGCGCCGCGTCCTCCGCGCCGTGCTGACCGGAGCCCCCCTCGGCGACCTCTCCACGCTGGAGGACGAGGCGGGTGTTGAGGAGGTGCGGCGCGCGGTCGAGGAGTTCCGGAGGGCTATGGAGGAGGCCTACCGGGGGTGACGCCGCGGCCTTGGCTAGGAGCAGCAAGCTGGTCACACCGCTCGAGGCCGCCGAGATGATCGAGGACGGCAGCAGCATAACCATCAGCGGGATGACCTTCGTCCGCAACCCAGTGACGCTAGTAGCCGCGCTGATAGCGGCCGGGAGGCGGGGGCTATGCTTCATCGACCGTGAGCCCGGGTTCGCGCTCGACGTGCTGGCCGCCAGCGGGACGCTCTCCTGCATAAGGGCGGCCATGGCCAGCTTCGAGCTCTACGGCCTAGCCCCGAGCGTCCGGAGGCTCGCAGAGGAGGGAAGGGTTGAGTACATCGAGGACGTCTGCGGCGCCGTCATCGCGGGGCTCCGGGCCGGGGCGCAGGGCGTGCCCTTCATGCCTGCCCGGGGGCTGCTGGGGAGCGACCTCCTCCGGCTCCACGAGGAGCGCTGGGGCACGTGGAGGAGGATAAGAGACCCATTCACCGGCGAGGAGCTGGTAGCCGTGAAGGCGATAACCCCGGACTACGCGTTGATACACGTACACGTGGCCGACGAGTACGGCAACGCGGTGATAGAGGGACCCAGGTTCGAGGACGAGCTCAAGATAAGGGCGGCTAAGCGGGTCATAATAAGCGCCGAGAAGATAGTGCCGACAGAGGAGCTGAGGGGCTTCCAGCACCAGCTATCCGCCACAATGCTCCACGTGGACGCGGTCGTATATGCGCCCCGCGGCGCCTGGCCGACAGCGATGCCGGGGCTCTACGAGGCCGACTACGACGCGATACGCTCCTACCACGAGGCCGCCCGCAGCGGGAGAGGCGCCGACTGGGCCAGGGAGCACCTCCCCCCACTAGCCAAGGCTAGCCACTAAACCCCAGGAGGCGAAGTGGCCATGACAGGTCAAGGTGGCGTCAGGCCAACGGACGCGATGATAAAGTGCATGGCGGAGCTTATAGAGGACGGGGACGTGGCCTACCACGGGCTCAACAGCCCGCTCCCGGTACTAGCAATGGTGTTGGCGAGGAGGGCCCTGGGCAGGCGCTTCACCTGGATAAGCGTGATAGAGCACCTAGAGCCCCTCCCCGGGCGCGTCAGGCTGCGGCCAAGCACCGGCGACCCCTGGAGCGAGCCCGGCCAGGTAGGGATACTGACGACCATAGACGCCTTCGACCTAGCCGCAAAGGGCCGGCTAACCACAATGTTCTTCGGAGCCGCACAGGTGGACGAGGAGGGCAACACCAACCTAACAGCGATAGGGAGCTACGATAAGCCGAGAGTCAAGCTCCCCGGGGGAGCAGCGACCGCCTACCTCTTCCCCCTGGTACCGAAGATAATCATCTGGGCCCGCCACGAGCCACGAGTACTCGTCCCCAGAGTAGACTTCGTCACCGGCCCCGGGAAGCCACGGCTCGAGAAGGGGTACCGCCACCTCCTCTGCACAAACAAGGCACTCATAGAGTTCACGAAACAGGGCCCAGTGCTCCGCAAACTCCTACCAGGAGCAACGGTCAGGGAAGTCCTGGAGAACTCGAGGATGAGGATAAGGGTGCCGGACAAGGTGGAGACACTGGAGCCGCCGAGCAAGGATGAGATGAGGGTAATAGAGG
>JALUFI010000056.1 GCA_027043685.1 Pyrodictiaceae archaeon | reverse complement strand
TGCCGTCTCCACTACGTCGCGGAGGCTGGGATGCAGGCCCGAGCCGTACAGCGGCTACCGGGTAACCAGCGCCGCCAGCCTCCGCGACGTAGTGGAGACGGCAAGGGCGAGGGGAGACAGGGTAATCGCTACGAGTAGGCTCGGCCAACCTGCCTCGCCGGGCCTCCTCCGCCGCCTAGCCCGCGGGGCATCCCCAGGGGTGGTGGTCCTCTTCGGCTCCCCCTGGGCCGGGCTCCACGAGCTGGCAAGGCGGGAGGGCTGGCGCCTCGAGGACACCGGGGCCCCGGTGCTAAACACGGTCCCCTGCCAGGGCACGAGGACAGTCCGCGTCGAAGAGGCCGTGGCGGCGACGCTGGCTCTCCTCAACCTCTACCTCGACTAGGGCCGCGGGGAGCCCCTCTAGCATTAAATAAGGGGGGCTCCGGGGCCCGGGGGCTGGGATAGTCAGCCCCTGGGGCTTGACGTGGACGGCGGTGGTGACTAGTGGGCGCACGAAAGAAGCATGCGCCGCGTAGAGGCAGCCTTGGCGTAAGGCCGAGGAAGAGGGCCTCGAGGCTAGTGCCTAGGGTGAAGACGTGGCCGGAGGTATCGTCGGAGCAGCCGCTGCCGCTGGCCTTCCTCGGTTACAAGGCGGGCATGACGCACGCCTACATAATAGACGACACGCCTGGCTCCCTCACGCATGGCAGGGAGATATTCATCCCTGTCACCATAGTCGAGGCCCCGCCGATGGTTGTGGCCGCGGTGAGGGTCTACGGCTACGACCCCAACATAGGCCTCTACACGCTCTCCGAGGCATGGGCCCAGCCCGAGACGCTGAAGGAGAAGTACAACCTCGACATTGACCGCGTAGTGTCCAGGCTACGGTTCCCCGACACCGAGAAGGCCGTCAACAAGATAAGGAACATGGTTGACAGCATCTACGATGTGCGCATAATAGCGTTGACCCAGCCCAGGCTCGTAGGCGGCCTCAGCAAGAAGAAGCCCGACGTCCTTGAGATAAAGATAGGCGGCGGCAACGGGATAGAGCAGCGCCTTGACTACGCCCTGGGACTCCTAGGCTCAGCGATAAAGGTCAGCGACGTGTTCCGCGAGGGTCAGTTCGTGGACGTAATAGCCGTCACAAAGGGCAAGGGCTTCCAGGGCGTGATAAAGAGGTATGGCGTAAAGGAGCTCCCCAGGTGGCACAAGCACAGGAAGGGCAGCCGCAGCGGCCCCGGCACCAGGGGCCCCGCGACCACGTTCTCCTGGAGCGAGGTACCCCAGCCCGGCCAGACCGGGTTCCACCGCCGCACAGAGTACAACAAGCGCATACTCCGCATAGGCGACAACGGCTACGAGGTCACCCCCGCAGGCGGCTTCCTCCACTACGGAGTAGTACGCTCCACCTACGTGATGCTCGCCGGAAGCATACCAGGCACGCCCAAGAGACCGATAGTGATGAGGCACCCCGTGAGGCCCCAGTGGATACCCGAGGCCCCGCCCAAGATCACCTACATCAGCCTGCAGAGCAAGCAGGGCAACTAGCTCTCCAGCCTAAAGGCGTGAAAAGGAGGTGCTCCCCGATGGCAAAGATAGGGAGCATGATATTCCTCCTCGCGGAGGAGCCTCCACGCGTAACCGTCTACTCGGCGGCAGGCGACCCGGTCGACGAGGTGCAGCTGCCCAGGGTCTACGGGCTCCCGGTCCGCGTCGACCTGATAAGGAGGGCCTTCCTCTCTGAGTTCACGGCGAGGCTGCAGCCAAAGGGCCGCGACCCCATGGCAGGCAAGAGGACTACTGCGAGGAGCTTCGGCGTAGGCCTAGGCATAGCGAGGGTGCCCAGGATACCCGGCCTCGGCCGGGCAGCCTTCATCAACTCCGCCGTGGGCGGTCACCTCGCCCACCCACCCAGGCCGGAGAAGAAGCTGCACGAGGAGATAAACAAGAAGGAGAAGAAGCTCGCCACAGCATCCGCCATAGCGGCAACCGCCAGGCCGGAGTTCGTCCGGGCGAGGGGCCACGTGTTCACGGCCTCCGCGCTACCCATAGTCATAGACGACGAGGCTGAGACCAGGTACAGCTCCGCGGCCGCCGTAAAGGAGTTCCTCAAGAGGATAGGCGTCTGGAGCGACATAGAGCGTGCACATGCGAGGAGGAGGGCGAGGGCCGGCAAGGGCAAGAGGCGCGGCCGCCGCTACGTAACCCCCAAGAGCGTCCTCTTCATACTAAGCAACCACAACTCCCCACTGGCCCACGCAGTCGCAGCGCTACCCGGCGTAGACATAGCCGAGCCGGAGACGGTGAACGTGCTCCAGCTAGCCCCCGGCGGCGTCCCCGGCAGGCTCACAGTGGTGACCCGCTCCGCCCTAGAGAGGATAGCCAAGAGGTTCGACCCCCTACTCCTAGCAAAGTAGCCCCACATGCCCTGGAGGAAAGGAGGAGGCGGTGAGCCATGTCCGTGGCAGACCCCTGGAAGATAATAATAAGGCCGGTGCAGAGCGAGAAGGCCCTCCAGCTCATAGAGAAAGCTAACACGCTGACGTTCATAGTTGACCGCAAGGCAACCAAGCCCGAGATAAAGAGGGCGATCGAGCAGGCATTCGGCGTCAAGGTCGAGAAGGTGAACACACTGATAACCCCGCGTGGCGAGAAGAAGGCCTACGTCAAGCTCGCGAAGGAGTACAGCGCCTCCGACATAGCCGCGAGGCTAGGCCTACTCTAACCCGTCTCCCCTGCGGCGTATCTTTCCCCTTCCCCGGCTTCTCGCATTAGCATAACTCTATAGAGGAGCCTCTGCACCTGCCGCTGCATCCCCTGGAGCAGGCCCGCGCGAGGCCCCCGCGTCCCCGGGGGAGCTGTGAGCGCGCGGAGGCTCCACCCCTAGGCGTCAGGCCCTCCGCACACAACTCATCCGCGCCGCTCATCCTCTTCCAGCGCCCGGGCATTGGATGAGCAATGGGGGTCGTTGAAGGCAGAGTCTCCTCATGGCTTAGCTTATGGCTGCGTGCTCGGTGCAGGTCAGCTATCTCATCCCCCAGGGACTGGGCATAGGGGTGCGCCGGCTCACTTTATTTAGGGGTATACGGCCCGGGGCGGCTGCCCTCTACACGGGGCGCAC
Source organism: Pyrodictiaceae archaeon (assembly GCA_027043685.1). Lineage (GTDB taxonomy): Archaea > Thermoproteota > Thermoprotei_A > Sulfolobales > Pyrodictiaceae > QNYQ01. The sequence continues at coordinate 2,736 of JALUFI010000056.1, read as the reverse complement.
GGTAGGGTGGTTGGTTGTGCCAGTGTGGCATTACTCGGTGAGGGTTGACGAGGAGAAGTCCGCGAAGGCGGTGGTGAGGGAGGCGCCGATATCGCCCAAGAAGGTTGTGAACCTCGTGAGGGTTCTCCGCGGCATGAGGCTGAGCGAGGCCAAGGAGTTCCTTGAGCGCGTCGCTGCCGGAAAGGAGCCCGTCCCCCTTTACAGGCATAACAGGAAGCAGGCGCACCACCGCGGCGTTGCCGCGAGGTACAAGGTGCCCTACGCCAGGTACCCCGTGAAGGCCGCGAAGATACTCCTCAAGCTCCTCGACAACGTTGAGAACAACGCCGAGGTCAAGGGCCTCGACACTGAGAGGCTCCGGATAACCCACATCGCGGTCCACAAGGGCCGCGTCCTCAAGCGCTGGATGCCCCGCGCCTTCGGGCGCTCCTCCCCCAGGTTCAAGCACACCTCCAACATAGAGGTAGTCGTGACGGAGGAGGAGTAACCGTGGTACTCATAAAGAAGTACTTCATAAACAAGGCGATGCTGCAGACCAAGATAGACGAGTACCTCGCCAAGAGGTTCTACCGCGCCGGCTACGCCGGGGTGCAGATAGTCCAGTTCCCCCTGGGCACGAGGATACTCATCCAGGCAGAGAGGCCCGCGATGATAATAGGGAGGCGCGGCGAGACCATAAGGCAGCTCGCCACGATATTCGAGAACTACTTCGGGCTCAGCAACCCCCAGATAACGGTGAGGCGCGTAGAGAACCCAGACCTAAACGCACGCGTCGTGGCCTCCAGAATAGCGGTCTTCCTCGAGCGCGGCGCCTACTACCGCCGCGTTGCGAACGTTATGCTCCGCCGCATAATCAACGCTGGCGCTGTGGGCGCCCAGATAATCATAAGCGGCAAGCTCCGCACCGAGCGCGCCAGGTACGAGAAGGTCCGCTGGGGCAAGGTCTACTCGACGGGCTACCAGGTAGAGTACATGGTTGACCGCGCAGTGATGCACATAACCCTGAAGCCAGGCACCTTCGGCATAGAGGTGACCATAGTCAAGCCGGCCGTCACCGGCGACTATGTTAGGATAAAGAGCCCCGAGGAGGTCAAGGACTTCGTCGAGGAGCTGAGAGAGGAAATGGAGAGGCAGCGCGAGGAGGAGGCCAAGAAGCTGGCAGCCCAGCAGGCGAAGCCCGAGGCCGAGAAGGTCCAGGTGGAGGAAACAGAGTAGCCCTCCAACCCTCGAGGCTAGACCGGGCTCCATGGGGTGAGGCGCGGTGGGGAAGTACCTGCTCCGCACGAACGATATACGTAAGATGAGTCCCGAGGAGAGGCTCCGCAAGCTCCAGGAGCTGCGCGAGGAGCTTGCCAAGCTCCGCCTCAAGGCCGCAGTAGGCACTCTGGAGAACCCCGGCCAGATAAGGGCGATAAGGAAGTCAATTGCGAGGATACTGACCGTTATGAGGGAGGAGGAGCTGGCCAAGCAGCGCGGCGGCAGCCGCCGCTAACACTCCACCCTAGCCCAGTGTTTCGCCTCCCCGGAGGGGGCGCTGGGGCCCCGGTATGCCTCGTCGCGGCTGCCCGAGTCTCCGTGACCTTCTCCTACTCGCCTACGGCGCTCTCGCCGGGAGGGAGGTCTGCGTAGTCCTCCACCCCGATCCGGGGCTCCGCGGGCTCCGCGGCCGCGTGGTCGAGGACCGTGCCAGGTGTCTCCGCGTCCTCCCCGTGGACGGGGGCGAGCCGCGCTGCGTGGTGAAGAGTGGCCTATTCGCATTTAAGGCTGGCCGGGGGTGCTGGGTGCTCCTACGCGGGGAGGAACTGGTCGGAACCCCCTCCGAGAGGCTGCGCATGCTCGAGAAAGGCAAGGGGGTAAGATGGCTTGTCCGTGCGCGTAAGGAACGTGGGTATACCGGGTGTGAAGCCGCCGGAGAGGACCTGTAACGATCCCAAGTGCCCCTGGCACGGCAAGGTCCGCGTCCGCGGCCTGATACTAACCGGTGTCGTGATAAAGTCCAAGATGAAGAACACGGTTGTCGTTGAGCGCGAGTACATCTACTACGACAGGAAGTATAAGAGGTACGAGAAGAGGCGCAGCAGGATACACGCCCACAACCCGCCCTGCATAAACGCGCAGCCCGGCGACATAGTAGTGATAGGCGAGACGAGGCCCCTGGCCAAGACGGTGCACTTCGTAGTCCTAGGCGTCATAGGCAGGAAGCCGCTCTAGCCACGCCTCCGGGCACCGGGCCTGGTCCGCGCCGCTCCTCTTCTCCAGTCGCTGCCGTGGACGGCCTCTCTCCTTAGCCTCTTGTTGCCCCGGAGGGCGGTGTGTCTGCTTATATACCGTCCCGGGGCGCCGTGGCTGAGGCGGGTGCGCCGTCATGCCCAAGGGCAGCAAGGGTGTGCCGCCCCGTAGGCAGATAGCTGCGGGTGTGCAGGTAGGCACCTATGTCCGCGTAGCCGACAACAGTGGCGCCAAGGAGGCGATGATAATAGGCGTTATAGGGTACAAGGGCAGGCTTCGCCGCATACCCTTCGCCTCCGTAGGCGACATGGTTGTAGTCACTGTGAAGAAGGGCACTCCGGAGATGAGGAAGCAGGTCACCCGTGCGATAGTGGTCAGGCAGAGGAGGCCCTACCGCCGCCCCGACGGCACCTGGGTAGCCTTCGAGGACAACGCGGTAGTCATAGTGAGCCCCGACGGCGCCCCAAAGGGCAGCGAGGTACGTGGCCCAGTGGCCCGCGAGGCCGC
>JALUFI010000055.1 GCA_027043685.1 Pyrodictiaceae archaeon | reverse complement strand
GGATCCCAGAGGCAGGAGCCATAGTCATGCATGACTATGAACACGGGGCCCTTGTTGCCTGGCCCCAGGACCCATCCATGCAGGGTCACGCCGTCGCTCGTGGTGACGGTGAAGGGCTGGGCCTCGACGCTCCACGCATGCGGCTGCCAGGGGCATGGAGGGGGGTGGAGGAGCCGGTAGGCAGTGTAGCCCGGCAGCACCGCGAGGACCGTGACGATGAACAGGACTATGGATGCTAGGAGGAGCCGCCGCCCCCAGACGATGACCCTGACGGCGCGTTCGTGCAGCGCCACCCACCCCTCGGGGAGCTGCACGGCCCCTAGGATAAGAGGGGTGAAGCGCTGCGCGAAGAGCCTCCTGGGGGCTCCTGGCCGTGGAGGGGGCCGCTGAAGCAGGGGAGGCCTGCAGAGTCGTTGAGCTGAGTCACTGCCCGGGCGGCCTCGTGATAGTGCTCTGCCCCGCGCCGCTTGACCCGCTCTCCCATCCCCTGGCTAAGCCGGAGAAGCTGGGCGGCGTGAGGCCCGGGAGCCTCTCGATGGGCTACGAGGATGACTGGAGCAGGGCCTACTACGCCCTCGTCGCGCCAGGCGGCGGGGGATTCTACATGGAGGGAGGGATGGACGCGTTCGACGACCCCGGCTGCGGCGCAGAGGCGGTGCCGCTCATCATGCAGTGGCTCGCTGCCCACACCAGGGGCCTGGACCTGGGCTTCATAGAGGCTATTCTCTCCCACCGCGTCTTCCGGAGCGCCTAGCGCCTAGAGCGGGGTGCTGGCCGCGTGGTCACTGTGAGGGATGCAGAGGCGAAGGCGGCTGAGCTGGGAATGTGGATAGCATCCAGCATCAAGAACGTGAGCGTGGAGGAGGTGAAGAGGGTGGTTGGCGCACACGCGGACGTCAAGGTGTACAGCATACACGAGGGCCTGTACCAGGTCGAGCTATACGAGCCCGAGACGGGGAGGAAGGCACTCGTGGTCATCCTTGTAGAGCAGCCGGGATGGGTGAGCCCCGTAACCTACCTGGGCCACAGCATCCAGGACATGGAGGCGTTCAGGAAGCTCTACGAGGAGCTGAGGGACGACATGGAGAGGTGGAGGGCGACGCAGAGCCTCTAGCCCCCGGCGCCTTATATACCGGGCCGCTGCCGCCTCTACTGAAGCCTACCCACCGGTGCCAGGCTCTATGCCCGCGCACGTGCTCACGGTTGACGAGCTGCAGGAGTTCATAGGCGAGACCGTCTACGACCCCTACGGCCGCGTGGTCGGGCAGCTGGTCTCCATAGACAGCGACGTGGACGGCACTGTGCTAAGCGTCGCGGTGGAGGATGACCACAGGGAGGTCTTCTTCATAGAGGCCGACGCGATACACATAGAGGGTGGGAGGCTCATCGCCTGGCCCCAGTGGAGGGTCAAGGCCCACAAGGTTCTCGCCAGCTACCGCCGCGCCCTCAAGAGGATGAAGAGCCTCGAGGAGATGTACAGCAGGAACGAGATACCCAGCACGGTCTACCACGAGATGAAGAAGAGGCTTGACAAGAACATCGAGAGGCTCAAGGAGGAGGCGAAGAAGCTCAAGTCGATGATGACGACCAGGATACACGAGATAGAGGACAACAACCTCAAGCTCGACAGGGCCATAGCAAACCTCAAGGTCTCCTACATGTCCGGCGAGCTCAGCGAGCGCGCCTACAAGGCGGCCATAGAGAGGCTCCGCGCAGCGAAGGAGAGCAACACACAGGAGCTCGAGGACCTAAAGAACACCAGGAACAAGCTCGAGGCGCTCGAGGCCGGCACGATAGCCCCCGCCGAGAAGCCCAGGCACGAGGAGAAGCCGGTTGCCAAGCAGCCCGCCGCCCCCGCGGCGGTCTCCGAGGAGAAGGCCCCCTCGGCGCCCAGCGTTGAGGGCATACAGCCGATACCGGTGAAGCTCATAGAGGGCTAGCCCTCCGCCGCTTCTCCGCCGGCGCCGCAGCCCCGGAGTATTTTCCCCACCAGGTCCCTGCAGCCCCTCAGCTTCTCGGCCGCCTCCATGCTCCCAGCCCTGGCCGCCTCCCACAGCGCCTCCACTGCCATGCAGAGGAGCTTCTCGGGGCTGACGCCGTTTACGCGGAGAGCCTGCTCCACCGCGGCCCGCGAGGCAGGCCTCTCGACGCTCGTGAGGAAGGGGAGCCACTCGTCGGCGGCGGTGCTGCGCAGCCTGTAGCCCTCCGAGTTGAGGACGAGCCTAACCCCGGGGGCAGCCGCGGGTAAAACGACCTCGTAGTCCCCTGGGGGCGGTGCAAGGCACCGGGCCTGCTCCAGGGGGTCGCTGAGCCCCCGGCAGGGGCAAACGGCGCTGGTGGGCCCCAAGGCGCGTAGCCCGGGGGGCTGCGCCCCGGCTGCCTGGGACGAGCTTGTAGCTTGTCCTTCGCGGCTGGCGGCTACTTGTTGCATGCCGCTGCTGCCAGGTCCTCACCGGGGTAGACGACGCAGCGGTGGCTGCCGATGTTTATGAGGAGGCCTAGGCGCTCGGCGCGGCTGGTGTCTCCCCGGGGCTCTAGGCAGCGGAGCCTCATGAGCTGGGGCTTCGGCGTCTCGGGGCTCCTGCGGAGGAAGATGAGTATCTCGTAGGTCTTCGCTGCGAGGCCGAGGTATGCCCGGATGAGGTCCTTGACGTGTAGGGGTGCGTAGCCTAGGGCTGCCTCTACGACCGCTGTTATCCGCTCGAGCACTGTGCCGTTGGCTGTGTGTCTTTGTAGGCTTGGCGCCTCGTAGTAGACCTGCATCACTATCCCCCTACGTAGGGCTTATCGGGGCTCCGTGGCTGCTGATAACGCTACCCTTAGCGGAGTGTTCGGATAAACATATTTATATAAGCGGACCGGCTGGCCAAACCCCGGTTCCATGCCTCAAATCCAGGCCGCAGGTATAGTAGCAGCACAGCCACGGGGCACCGGGCAGCGGGGCGCCGCAGTGCCGGGCAACCTGGCCGTGAGGGCTGTCGTCTTCGAGCCCGTTGAGGCCGCTGCGGCTGAGTCGGGGTCCCAGGGGGCCGGGCTGGAGAGGTGGCTCGGCGGCGCCGGAGCCTCTGTCTCGGTCCGGCTACGGGTGCTCCGCGTCTCCAGGGTCGGGCTCCTGGTGCAGAGGCCCCCGGAGCAGAGAGTAGCCGTTGCATGGAGCCCCGTGCTCGCCGTGAAGAAGGTACTCGGGGCGACGCTCTGCAGGTACCATGAGGGCCCCGAGGGGAGGCCCTGGGAGCACTGGTACTGCACCAGGCTAGCCACGACCCGGGACGGGTACTGCAGCCTCCACTCCCGGAGCGGGAAGGCGCTCTACGAGCGCTGCGCCCAGGGAGTGGACGCGGCCTGCAGGGAGGCCGACCGGCTGCTCGGGCCCAGGGAGTACGTGGTCTACGCCCTGGACTACGGGGCGCAGCGGCTCAAGATCGGGCTCACCCAGGCGTGGAGGGTGCTGTGGAGGCTCGCGGAGCAGCCCCACGTCTCGGCCGCGGTTGTGGCGCGTAGGAGGAGCCTAGTGGAGGCCCGTGGCCTGGAGAAGCGGCTGGGCAGGCACCGGGGCGCCACCGAGGGAGCGGGGGCGAGGCTCCGGGAGAGGCTCCGGCTAAGCGTCTCCACCGCCGAGAGGACGGGCGCCGAGGCGAGGGCGAGGAGGCTCGCAGCGCTCCTCGCCGGGCTGGGGCTCCGGGGGAGCTACGAGGCCTACTCCGTGGAGCCGCTGCTGGGCTACCAGTGGCTCCTCTCCACGCCCGGCGTGGACGACCCGGCCGCGCTGGAGGGGAGGAGGCTCCGCGTCCTCGACTACTGGGGCGGCGTAATGCTCGTGGAGGACGCCGCCACCGGGGAGAGGCTCGCGGTGCCTAAGCACCTGCTCCTCCACCGCGTCATCGCAGCAGACGTGGAGCCCGGCGGGTAGCACCGGGGAGACATGGCTGGCTCCGCTTCTGCTGTGGATAAAGGGGATAAGCCCCCGGCACCGGGCCCCCCGTCTCTGCTCCTGGGAGTCCTGCCGGTGGAGGCGCCCGTCCTGGACCTCGGCCCCAGGGAGCTCGAGGACCTGCGCCGCCTATGCGTCAGGGTTGCGGGGGAGGCTGCTGCTTATCTCCGTGACCGCTTCGGCCTCGAGGAGCTGTTCGACATAGCGGTGCACCACGTCCACGACGAGGACGAGGGCATGAGGATAGACGTTGAGAGCGAGAGGAACATACTGGAGCTGCTCCGCGCCGAGGGGTTCCGGGGCCTCTTCCTGGGCGAGGAGAGCGGCCTCGTCCGGCTCGGCGACGACCCCTACATAGTAGTCGCCGACCCCCTGGACGGGAGCAAGAACTACGCTGGCCTCATCCCCTGGAACGCAGTCAGCATAGCTGTGGCGCCGCTGCCGCGGGGCAGGAGCCCACGCCTCCTAGACGTGGCCGCGGGCGCGGTCGCGCCCGTCTTCCAGTGGCCCATACTGAGCTTCGCCCGCGGCCGCGGGGCCTACGAGGGCGGCGCCAGGGCGGTGAGGAGCAGGAGGGGGAGCAGGCTAGTCCTCGCCTACGTCGAGACCCCGGAGCAGGCACGGGTCGTGCACCGCTACCTGAGGCTCTCCAACGGGAAGAGGAGCGTCCGCGCCCTGGGCAGCGCGAGCCTCGAGGTATCCTGGGCGGGGCTCGGCAGGGCAGAGGCCTTCATAGATGTGAGGAGCAGGCTCCGCGTCGTGGACGTGGCGGCGGCTGTGTGGATAGCCAGGGAGGCGGGCAGCACTGTCGCCCTCGAGAACCCCGGGGCCAGGCTGGACACCGTGGACAAGGTGGGCAGCGTAGTGGTTGCCTCGACGCCGGATGCCTGGGAGAGGCTGAGGGAGGCCCTAAGCAGCAACGGCCACGCCGCCCTAGCCTCCAACACGCTCCCCTAGGGGGCTCCCCGCTCCTTGAGGCTCCGCGACGCCGGGGAGAGGGAGGCCCTGGCCAGGGTACTGCGAATCCTCTCGGCAAGGTGGCGGTGCCCCGTCCTGGAGCCGGGGGACGACGCCGCCTGCCTAGGCCCCGGCCACGAGAGGCTCCTCCTCAAGATAGACGGCGGCGCCGTCGAGGCCAGCTGGGCCCCCTGGATGACCAGCTACGAGCTCGGCTGGACCTGGGTAGCGGCGGCGGCCAGCGACCTGGCGGCGAAGGCGGCGAGGCCCCTAGGGTTCGTCATTAGCCTCGGACTAGGCCCCGACGAGGACCTGGAGACCCTCCTCGGCATCGTCAGGGGCGCCGCCGACTCCGCCGAGGCCCACGGCGCCTGGCTCCTCGGGGGAGACACCAACGCCTCCCCAGGGGGCAGGGGCTGGGTAGACGTTGCAGCCGTGGGCGAGGCGCTGCCGGCCTGGGGCCCCCTGGCCAGGAGGCCGCGCGTCGGCGACGTGGTCGCCACCACGCTTGGCCGCTACGGGCTGGGGTGGCTCGCCCGCCTCCTCCTCGAGGACAGGCTCCCAGAGCCGCAGCGCGCTGAGGCCGTGGAGGCCCTGCGCCGCGGGGGCTACACGAGGCCCCTGGCTAGGCTGGGCTTCGCCGCCGCAGCCACGCGTCTCCCGGAGGGCTGTCTCACCGGCAGCGTGGACGTGAGCGATGGGCTCGCCGAGAGCCTGCGCCTCCTCGCCGAGGCAGCCGGCGCGGCCCTGGTGCTTGACCGCGCGCCGAGGCTCTCCCCCCACGCCCTCCATGCCCTGGGGGACGCTGGGCCCGAGGCGGCTCTCTACGGGGGCCAGGAGTACGAGATAGTGTTCACCGCCCGGCCGGGCTGCGTCGAGGACGTCCTTGAGGCGTTGAGGAGGGAGGGCGTGGAGGCGGAGCCCCTGGGCAGGGTGGTTGAGGGCCCCCG
>JALUFI010000054.1 GCA_027043685.1 Pyrodictiaceae archaeon | reverse complement strand
ACAACAGCCCGATGACCTATAGTCGCCCTCACCCTGGCGTACCCGCCGCCACTCAGCCTCATACCATCCAGGGCAGCAGCGAGTTCACGGGCCTCCTCGCTGCGGAGGGAGCGGCCCACCCGGCGATCAATAATCCTCCTAGTGGCGGGGTCTATTGTCGCGAAGTTGGCTCTGAATGCTACCTCGCGTCCCTCGCGGAGCTCCATGCCTGCGCCGAGCGCCTCAAGGGGGCCACGCCCGGTGTAGTACTTCTCCGGCTCATAGCCCAGCAGCGACAACGTCGCCAGATCGCTCTCCGGCGCAACCCCCGGCGCCACCGGGTAGTGGAACCCACATACGGCGCTCTCAGCGAGACGACGGAGCCCGGGCGCCTCCGCCTCCGAGAGGGGTGTGCGGCCATCCACGGGGCGGTCAGCCGCCCCGTCAAGTATCAGGAAGATGAGGCTACGGGGCGCCACTCCTTAACCCACCCAGGGGGCAGCGGAGGAAGGGCTTTGGATAAAGGCATAGCCCTGCCACCCCCCTCCCCGGGGCCCCTTCCTGGCCGGTGAGGAGTTCCGGCGGACCCGAAGCCCCCTGGAACCGGGGCAGTGTGGAGCTCTTCGCTGTCCCGAGGCCCCTCTCGCCCCCGCCGCTAGCCAGCTATGTGTATGAGCGTGAAGAAGAGTACCGAGCCTATCCCTATGAGTGCCATGCGTAGTCCACTCATGAGCTTGTTCTCTCCGCTTATTGAGCCGAGGTAGTAGCCTAGGCCGAATAGCTCCGCTATCATTATAGCGGCTGATGCATATACTAGCACATGTATTGGTGTATTGACGCCGGTGATTAGGGCTACGAGGAAGGGCGAGACGCCTATCAGTGGTAGGACTATTGCCCCGAACCCGCTCCACGCCGCGACGTAGACGGGTACTAGCTTGGCGGCTTTCTCGTAGATTGTTCCCTTGAGTGTGTGCAGCATCACGCGCTCAGTGCGGTGCAGTTCGCGCAGCCTCTCAGCCCTCTCCGAGAGATAGGTAGCTATGACGCCGCTGAAGAACCCCAGTGAGAATGAAGCACCGACAACTGTGCCGACGTAGCTCTCAAGGGAGGTTGTGCCCGATACGTAGTTCCCAAGGATTATGCCAAGGCTGGAGAGGAGGCCGTCGAAGCTATTCGTGATAAACATTCTCCTCGCTATCTCCTTGGCGTGGAGAATCGACGCATAGTGTGTAATGTCGCGGTAGAGCCTCATTAGCGCAGCGAACACCAGCAGCGGGGAGAAGCTCCGCGGCCTAGCCAAGGGCCACTCGTGCACCTCCGCGGCGGAGAGTTCTGCAGCCAAAGGCTCCAGAGGCGGCGCCGAGTGAACAGCCCTAGGCTAGGGGCCCCAGTGAAGCGGGCCAGCCCGCAGCCCTGGAGGCCCAAAAACATGGTGGCCACATAGCTACTTCGGCCTCGTGGCGCCTACGCGGCTCCGCCTTAGCTGGAGGTACTCCTCGCGCTCAATGACCAGCCCGCCGTTGCTCCTACGAAGGGTTATGACAGCGTCTTGTAGACGGTAGCCGCAGCGGGGGCACTTGTAGTAGTACTTTATCCTCTTGGCGCCCTCAACGTACTCTATCTCAACCCAGAACTCCATCGGCGTCCCGCACCTGGGGCAGGCCACACGCTTACCGTCGGACTCCAACTCGGCTCCACCCCGCGTCACGTCTTGAGAGGCGGTGGGCTCTCGAGAGGACTCATCGAGGCCCCTCGTCGCCGTGCCCCTAGCTCGGCGAACACCTTGTGCCTGGTCCAGGGTCGCTGGCCCTCCGCTAACGACTAGGATATGTCTCGGCACCCGAGTTAATAAGTCGTGGTGGCGGCTGGCCTCGTGTCCGGGCTAGAGGATAAACCCTGGAGCCACAGCACCCACATAGTTCTGGGCCTCGCTGCGTCCACGGCCGGGGCCGTAGGTGGGGTGGCTCGCCACGCTCTTTGACCGCTACGGCAGGCCTCTAACCAACCTCCGCATCATGGTTACCGGGCGGTGCAACTTCTCCTGCTTCTTCTGCCACATGGAGGGCTACCACGAGTCGAGGCTGGCAAAGGAGGAGCTGAGCCTCGAGGAGATTGATATTCTCCACGAGGCCGCGTCCAGGCTCGGCGTGAAGGCGTACAAGATAACCGGGGGCGAGCCGACGATAAGAGGCGACCTCACCCGGATAGTCGAAATCCTCGCCTCCGATGGCTCGTACGTATCAATGACTACCAACGCGTCGCTTCTCCACCGCCATCTCCCCCGCCTCGTTGAGGCGGGGCTGCGCCACATCAATGTCAGCCTCCACGCGCTGAGCAGGGAGGCCTTCCGCAGGATAACTGGCGCCGATATGCTTGACCGTGTTCTTGTGAACCTCCGGCTCGCCAGGGACTATGGGCTACCGATAAAGATAAACTTCGTCGTGCTCAAGGGTCTCAATGAGAACGATATAGAGAAGGTTATAGAGCTTGCGGCGGAGCTGGGCGCGATGGTGCAGTTCATAGAGCTGCACCCGGTCGGTAAGGCGGCTAAGAGGTTCCGTGAGCACCACCTACCCAGATGGAGGGTCCTTGAGAAACTCGACCCGAGAATTGTTGAGATTAAGTACCGCGTTGGGCTGCATAATAGGCCGATACTCCTCCTAGACAATGGTGTCCGTGTCGAGATAGTGGGGCCTGTCGGCAACTACTTGTTCTGCGCAGCCTGTACACGTGTACGCGTAACCTATGACTTCAAGCTCCTTCCGTGCCTCAACTGGCGGGGCGCCCCGGTCCCCGTGAGGCCCAGGCTGGCCAAGGCGGCCACGAGGGAGGAGAAGGTCTCGGCGGTCGTTGAGGCTCTCCGCGAGGTAAACGCTCTACGGGAGCCCTATGTCAAGTTCCCCCTGAAGGCCCCGTTCACAATTCCTAGGCGGAGGTGGGGGACTGCGCGGCTCGGGCTCCCGAAGCGTGATGGCAGCCTGCGCTTCACGGGGCCCCGGGCCAGGCTCCACGAGGAGCTGGCTGCCAAGGAGTGGGGTGGCTACCTGGCCTAGAGCAGGGCCGCCACCAGGGCCCGGGCCCTGCTGAGCCTCTGGAGGCACTCCTGGTAGGCGAGCCCGTCACCCCTCTGCTCAGCTGTGGTCACGCAGCGCGCGGCGTCCTGGAGGAGCCAGTAGTCGTCCTCCGGGAGGGGCTCCACGAGGTAGAGGGTGAAGGCGCAGCCCGTGGATACTATGAACTCGGCGATTCCTCCCCCGGAGAAGAAGTCTGCGAAGCTCCGCAGGTCCTTGCCGGAGGGGAGGCAGGAGGGCCCCGGATGCGTGTGGGCAAAGACCACTGCCGGGAGCTGTGGCAGCGTGACGGAGCGCTCCTCGCCCGGGCCGAGGGCGTAGGCCGCGTTCCAGCCAGCGACGTAGAAGTACTCGCGCCCCGTCGAGGCGAGTCGTTGGAGGCAGGGCAGCACGTCCCTCCGGAACCCCTCCACGATGAGCGAGGCTAGGCCGCGGTACCTCAGCCCCTCCCCCATCCCCGGCTCGCCGCATGCTACACGGGCGGCCAGCCCCGGGGCTCCGAGGAGCCTGGGCAGCGCCCTGGAGGCGAGCTCCACGCTCTCAGCCGAGCACCCGGCCTCGTCCATGATCCTCACTGTGCAGCCGCTCTCTCCCCACTCGATGAGCACCGATGCCTCCCTGCCCGTGTCCTCCTCGTAGTACGCGAGGAAGTGGAAGGCGGAGCCCAGGCACGCGGCCCTCGAGGCGTAGCGCCGCAGCTGCTCCCCGCTGCAGCCGGGGCCTCGGGCCGGCATCCCCTCCTCGTCCTCGCCGTGGCTCAGCAACGCCCGGAGCCCTCCTCATCGGCCAGCGCTGAAGGGTTGCACCGACTCGGAGGCCTTATAGAGCCTGGATACCCGCCACTCCTTCAACACGGGTGAAAGCAGTCGTGCCCCTGGAGCCCGGCTCCGAGGCACCCGACTTCGAGGCAACAACACACCGCGGGGACACGCTTAGGCTCAGCAGCCTACGCGGCCGCATAGTGGTCCTCTACTTCTACCCAAGAGCAATGACCAGTGGCTGCACGAGGGAAGCCATAAGGTTCAACGAGCTACTCGACGAGTTCGAGAAGCTCGGCGCGGTGGTGATAGGGGTCTCAACCGACACCCCGGAGAGGAACCGCCGCTTCGCAGAGAAGTACGGGCTACGCTTCACCCTCATAGGGGACCCCGAGGCAAAGGTTGTCAAGCTCTACGGGGTCGAGAAGAAGGGGGTGAAGAGACCCAGCGCCCAGAGAGTAACCTTCATCATAGACCCCGAGGGCAGGATATACAAGGTGCTCAAGAACGTAAGGCCCGCCGAGAAGCACGCAGACCTAGCCCTCGAGGCCGTCAAGGAGCTAGCCGAGAAGCTCTCCGGTAAAGATGGAGAGCAATAGCGAGGTCGAGCAACGCCGTCCCAACGCTCTTGTAGAGCCTGGCGCCGCCCCACCGGCACCTCCTCCTACCCGCGGCGAGGTCACCCAGACCGACTAGCTCGAAGAGCCCCGGCTCATACTCCCCTGCCTCACTGGCCACGCCCTCCACAGTGTCTGCTACCACGCACCGGGCGGCCACGAGCAGCCCCCTGCCGAGCTCCCTCACAGGCCTCGGAGCCCCCACGCTCGCCACCGCCTTGCCAAGCGCCTCCGGCGCATCAACCAGGGGCCTCGTAGACGTGGTGGCGAGGACCAGCGTGTCGCTCACCCTAACCAGCCTGGGCAGCGAGTCAACAACGTCGGCGCCGTAGCGCCGGGCCAGCGCAGCGGTCCTCCAGGGCCTCCGGGAGTAGACGAGGAAGCCGTTGAACCGGGCGACCCTGCTGAGCACGCGTAGATGGTACTCGGCCTGCACCCCCGCGCCAACCACACCGAGCACGCCGCGGTCGCCGCCCATGAGGCGGAGGGCAAGCGCCGTAGCGGCAGCAGTCCTCCACCCGGTCGCGGCACCCGCATCGGCCTCCAGAAGCGGCTCCCCGGTCTCGGCGTCGAAGAGGAGCAGAAGCCCCCTCACAAGCGGCAAGCCCCTGCCAGGGTTACCCGGGTACACGCCGACGAGCTTGACCGCGAAGAAGCCCCCGCCCGCCGCCGGCATGGCGGCGAACCAGGCGCCCCGGTAGCTCATCGACGCCCGCAACGGGGCCACGGCCTCGCTGCTGGAAAGGATACGCGCGACATCCTCTACAAGCTCCTCTGGCTCAACCAGCGAGTCCACGTCGCCGGCGCCGAGCCGCATCAAGGCCCCCGCGTCCTCCCTGACGCAGCCTCCGAGGCCCAAGCGTGGGAGACCGGTGGGAGATATTGTTGCGGTGCGTTGACCGCGGGGGAGAGGATTAACCCTAAGGGGGCCGCAGTGGCTAGCGCCGCATCCCGCCCGGGGACTGGGTGAGGCCTTGCCCGAGGCACCTATCCGGCCAGAGGAGTACGCGCTGGACTTCTTCCGCCGCATGGGCTTTGTGAGGAAGAAGTGCCGCGTGGGCGGCGAGTACTTCTGGACACTCAACCCCGAGCAGGAGCACTGCAACGACGCCCCGTGTGTCGAGTACTACTTCTGGAGCGTGCCGAAGCGGCTCCGCGGCCTCAGCGTCTCCGAGGCCAGGAGGCGCTTCCTCCGCTTCTTCGAGCGCAACGGCCACGAGGTCCTCGAGCCCCGCCCCGTCGTGGCTAGGTGGAGGACAGACCTCTACCTAACCATAGCGAGCATAGTTGTGTTCCAGCCCCACGTAACCAGCGGCCTCGTACCCCCGCCCGCCAACCCCCTCGTCATAGTGCAGCCCAGCATAAGGCTCGAGGACATAGACAACGTCGGAGTCACCCTCGGCAGGCACCTAACCAGC
>JALUFI010000053.1 GCA_027043685.1 Pyrodictiaceae archaeon | reverse complement strand
GGCGTAGACGACGTAGGCGTCGGCGTCGAGCCCGTTTGTGGCGAACACCTTGACGCCCCAGAGCCTCCACCCCTCCCCCTCCACGCGGCGCGCCTCGACCCCTGGGTCCCGGAGGCTGCTCCCACCGCTCGGCGAGGTTATCGCCGCCGAGAGGAGCCCCTGGGGGACCCCGTGGCCTAGCCTGCGGAGTATCCTCGCCGCGGCGCAGTGCCCTATCAGCCTCATGGCCTCGCAGCACGTGTAGCCCTCCCCGCTCATCAGCGCCTCGGCAAGGGGGAGGAGCTTGTCGCAACCCCCGGCGGCCCCGAGAAGACGGCCCACGAGAAGCCCACCAGGCGAGGCCCCGGGGCCTCGCTGCCTCAAAACCCTAGAGCACAGCCCGGGCCCCCAGAGGGGCTGCGAGGGCGGCCACGGCTTGACCCAGGAGAAGCCGCTACGGGTCTACAGGAACGAGGACGTGGAGCGCATAGCAGCCTTCATCCCACGGGGCCACATGCATACAAGGCTCATCCTCGTCCTAAAGGACCAGGTCATAGTCCTCCAGGAGGCAACAGTAGCCGCTATCGTGCGGGCCTACGCCTCCGTAGCGCTCCACCCCTCCCGGAGGGCGGTGGAGCTAGAGCGGAGGAGGCTGGCCAAGGGTGAGAGGAAGCCGCTCTTCGCCGAGCACCAGCTAGTCGAGACCAATCGAGCCGAGGAGGAGGTCCTGGAGTGGGCCGAGGAGCTGCTGGGGAGAGCCGCGGAGGCGAATAAAGGAGAGACACCCTAGATGGTCAGCGCCTGTATGCTCAGCGTCGCGGTCTCCTTTACCTTGTCGTAGTCGTCCCCGCTGTCCGCGTCCTCGACGTACTCCACAGATACCACGGTTACCGCCGGGCCAACCCGTATCACTGCTATGCCGTCCTCGTTAGTCCTAGTCTTCTCCTGTGCACCGTCTATATGGGTGACTGTCACCTCTACGCCGCTCAGGGGCTCGCCGCGGCGGAGCACCTGCACCTCCAGCGGCTCCCCCGGGCTAAGCATGTTCGTTACGTGCAGGGGCACTATCTCCAGGGGGAATCCAAGGGCCCCAGGCTCCTCTATCAGGGTCTTCTCGCTGTAGCCGAGCACGAGGTGCGTCGTAGCGTAGCCCTTGACGAGGCTCGACTCCAGGGGCCTGAAGCCGAGGGCCTCCGCCTCCTTCTTGCCGCCGTAGACGCAGGCCTGCACGGTGCCGCCGTAGCCCTTTATCTCGGCCCTTGTGTAGACGCCGAGCTCTATGCCCAGGCCTACCCTGTAGAGGCCGCTGCCCCCGCCCCTCGGCAATGGGAGTGCGACGGCGTGGAGGCTCCTTGGAACCGAGCCGAGGACCAGCGCGCCCGGCACCCGGCCCTTCGGAGTCACCACGACTATCTCCTTGACCACCGAGGGCTCTATTATGTTGTGGAGGCTCGGCGGCCTCTCCCACTTCACAAGCAGCCCGGGCCCGAGGTACGGGAGCTCCATGTACCGTAGCCACGCATAGGCCTCCACCGTGAACCTCTCATAGCCGCTGGACATGTATCATACACCCCGCTCCCCGCGGCTATACCGGCAAGGATACATCGTTTGGCCCGGTATAACAAGGCTGAGGGCCACGGCCGGGGCCAGCGAGAATAGAGCCCCAGGCTAGTACTCCTGCAACCCCCCGGGGCGCTGCCTGGCCTTGCCTAGGAGCCGCTACCTCTCCGCTGCAGTGCTGCTCGGCCTGCTGTCAGCGTTACTGCTGGCCTCTCTCCACGCATACGCATCCACTGGGGGCAACGAGACGGGCAAGCTAGCCGAGGAGATAAGGAGTGTCCTCAAGAAGATAACCGCGAGCGGCACCCCATACAGGGAGGCGGCCAGGGTCTACGAGGAGGCCTCTGGCCTGCTCCCCGGCCCCGCCTCCAGGGCGGCGGAGGCAGCGGCGGAGGCGCTGAGGAGCAATGCGGCTCCCAGCGTCGTGGCGGAGAAGCTGGCCGGGTTCCTCGCCAGCCTCGAGCAGCTCGGCGCCAATGGGCTCCGGGGCTGCTGCCCCGGGCCCAGGGCGGCCCGCGTCGTCTACGAGGCGGTGAGGCTAGCCTATTACACGCCGACGGGGCTCGGCGTCCTCCTCCCGCCGGCGGGGAGCGAGGCGGGCCTCGCCCTGGGCGTGCCCGGGGGCGAGTGGTGCAGCGGACCCAACGGCACAGCAGCCCTCGTGGCATCGCTCGCCACTGGCTACGTGGACGACGGGATGCTGGCGCCGCTCCTCCTCCCGGGCGCCGGCGACTGGGGCCCCAGGTGCGCGGTCGCAGCAATAGCCCAGGCCAGGTGGCCAAGCGGCCTCAACGTCTCGCCGAGGCTCGCCGGGGAGCTGCTCACCGCCTACTACGTCTCAACCGGCAGGGCCCCGCCCCCAGACGAGGCCTGGGTCTACGAGGACGCGGTCGCGGCGGCCGAGGCCGGCGACAACACGACTGCGAGGGGGCTCCTAGCCCTCCTAGCGGCCCAGCACCCCGGCTACATCCATGCCCTGCTAGACGCGGGGGTCTTCAAGCCGGGAGGCGACCCCCTCCTCGGCCTACTCGCGCCGAGGCTCCACTGGCCCCACAAGCCCCCCGCAGGCCTAGGGAGCCACCCCTACTGCAGGGCAGCCTCGGACCTTGTCAACGACGTACTAGGCTGGGCCCATAACTCCTCAACCTCCTCGCTCGAGCTACTCGGGGAGGCCGTCAGCCTCTGCGCCGCCGAGACCAGGGACGCCGGGGTCCTTGCCTGGGGGCTCCGCTTCAACCCATTCATCCCCCTCGACGCCTGGGTGCTCGACGCAGCGGGGCTCCGTGGCCCCCTCCTCGCGGCGGCGAGGCTCAACTCCTGGGAGCTGAGGAGCCAGCTACGGGTAAAGGTGAGCGACGAGGAGACGCTGCTAGTCCTCGTCGCCCGCGCCGGGCTGCTAAACGCCATTGTGAAGACACGGGGGAACGCCGAGGGCGTAAAAGGGGAGGAGAAGACAGGCGTCACGGAGATTGATGTCGCGGGGGCTCTTCGGAGGCTGGCTCCGCTGCTGAGCCTCCACCCGGAGTGGGTGGCGGGCAACGCCTCCAGGGCCCGGAGCCCAGCCGAGGCCCTGCTCCGGCTGGGCTATCTGGCAAGAGTTGCCGGGCTCCGGCCCTGCCCCGGCAGCACCGGGGGCTGCTTCCTCGAGGACTACGCGGCCGTCAGGCTCGTTGGATGGGCGGCGCTGGTGGAGGCGCAGCGGCTCCGCGGCGACCTGGCCCTCGGGGGGCTCCGCGACCCATTGGCGCCCATGCAGGCGAGCTTCACCGTCCCCGGCCTCCAGGGCTTGCTGCGGTGGAGCCTCGGCTGGGACGCCTCCCTCACGCCGCCCGGCCGCTACGGCTGCATGGGTGCGCCGCTCAACTGCGTCCAGCCAGGCGGCCCCGCGGCGCCGGCAGGTAGGGGGAACCCTGCCTCGAGCACCACGGGGAACGCCACGGGCGCGGCCACGGGGACGGCGGCGGGCAGTCACGGGGAGCTGCTGAGAGAGCTTGAGCAGCTGGCCAGGACACTCGACCAGGTACCGGGCGGCGCCCCCTACGCCCAGCTTGTACGCGAGGCTATTGACGCGATAAGGAGCGGCGACTACGCCCGCGCAGCCGCGGCCGCGCAGAGGCTCCGCAGCCTCCTCGCCCAGGCAATCGGCGCCAAGAAGGCCGAGGAGCTGATACGGGCAGCTGCCTCCAGCCTCGGCGTCAGCCCCGAGCAGCTCGCCAGGCTCCTGGCCAAGGCGGCGAGCATCAGCCTCACCCAAGGAAACACGGTCACGATAAACCCGGAGGAGGCAAGCATACTGGCCAAGCGGCTCCTCGAGGAAGCCAACGCAGCCCAAGGCGGCGGGACGGGGACCGGCGGGGCGGCGTCCCAGGCGGTGGCGAGGGTTCTGGCGGAGGCGGTGGCCCGCTCAGCCGCCGAGGCGGCGAGGCAGGGTAGGGCGGTCCCGGTGCGGATAGAGGGTCTCGACTGGCTCATAGCAGCCGCGAGGGCCGGCGGCTCGGTCTTCGTTGACGCGGCGAGCCTCCTCCGGGGCATAGCCTCGTCCACGCCGAACACGACGGGCCCCCTGCCTGCGGCCCCCTGGAGCCCCGTGGGCGGCGGCCCCTCAGCGCCCGGCGGCGCCCCGTCAGCCCCTGCGGCGCCCGCCCCGCCCGCGTGGGTCGCCGCTGTGGCAGGGCTGGGCGTCGTGGCGGTCGCTGCCTGGAGGCTGGGCCTCCTTGCCCGCCTCCTGGACTCAGTGAGGACCCGGCTTGCGGCCCACAGGCTCCAGGGGGGCGACGCGTCCGCGGCCTTCGCGGAGGTCCTGCGCCTCGTCTCCAGGGTGTACCGTGAGAGGAGGCCCTGGGAGACGCCGAGGGAGTATGGCCAGGGGCTCCGCGGCGCCATAGCCGCTACTTACCGGAGGGCCGTCCTCGCCTACGAGGCGCTGAGGTTCGGCGGCCGCCGTGGAGCCGCCCGTGACCTCGCCAGGGCGCTGGAGGAGCTGAGGAGGCTCGTCACGCGCTGCACAGGGAGAAACGGGGGTGGCTCGGCGGCTTGCTGAGGAGCGGGCTCCCATGGTTCCTCGCGGGGCTCGGCCTCGTGGCCCTCGCCGCCACGCTGGCGGCGGCGCCCCGCTACGTCCTCCTCGGAGGAGGCTCCGCGCCACCAATCGGCTCCTTCCTGGACAACGGCAGCCTCGGCACGAGCCTCGCGGCTAAGATGCTCGCCGAGCAGGGGTTCCCCGTGGGGCTCGGCCTCACCCCTCCCCCGGGGTGGCGCGGCCCCGTAGTCTACCTCGCAGCGGGGCCCCTCAACTGCAGCCGCAGGGCAGCCGTGGAGGCGGCGTCGGTGATACGTGAGGCCATGAGGCAAGTCGGCAGGGCTGGGGTCGTCGTAGCGGGGCCGCCGGGTGGCTGCGTCAACGCCCTCCTAGAGGCCCTCGGCGCCCCGCCCCTCGCAGCCGTCTCGAGGAGCACCGGGGTCTACGTCGCGGTGCCCGTGGAGAAGGGGGCCCCAGTCCTCGCCCTCTACGCGCCGTACCGCGTCGCAGCCGCGCCGGGGTGGAGGATAGCCGCCTACGCGGTGAACGCCGAGGGCGACCGCGTGCCCGGGCTACTCGTATACGACGCCGGGGGGCTACGCGTGGTCTACATCCCGTCGCCGCTTGCGCTCAGCAACCTCGTGCTCCGCGCCGAGGAGGAGGCGGGCCTAGACCCCCGTGGCCAGCTCGCCGCCCTGGTCCGCTACGCCGCCGGCGCCGGGGCGGGGGAGCCTGTCGCGGTTGTACAGCCCCCGCTGCTGCTCCCCCATCCCAGGCAGGCGGGGGCCCCGCTGCAGCCCGGCGCGCTCCTCCTCAGCGTGCTGGACTACTACCGGCGCTTCGAGAACCAGCTCTACCGGCATGCAGTGCATAACCCGTTCCTCGTCGCAGCGGCCACCGTGGTGGCGGCGGCCCTGGTCTACCTCGCCAGTGTGGCCCGCGGAGGCCGCAGCGTGAACGTCGTCGAGAAGCCCCTGTCTAGGATGGTCGGCGCGGGCGGCGCCCCCGGCGCCTGGGAGGCGCTCGCAGCGGCGGTGGCCGCCCTCCGGGCGGCGGGGCTGGAGCCCGAGAGCCTGCTCCGGGACGAGGAGCTGGCCAGGAGGCTCTCCGAGCGCAGCGGCGTCAGGCCTGGGAGGCTCCGGGTGCTCCTAGCAATGGCTACTGGGAGGCGGCGACTCCTCCCGCTCATCGAGAGGCTCCGGGGCCCGAAGAGGGGCGAGGCCGAGGCCCTCGCCGAGGCCGCGGCGGGGCTACTCGAGGAGCGGCGAGGCAGGGAGAGGCGGGGACGGGGGTGATGGGGC
>JALUFI010000052.1 GCA_027043685.1 Pyrodictiaceae archaeon | reverse complement strand
TAAGGGTGAGCTGAGCCGCGACTTCTCCCACGCCCGTGGCGTGCTGATAAGGCTCGACGAGGACGAGGAGGGCAAGAAGGTGGTTGTTGAAGCGTACTTCGCCAACCGCAGGCTCAAGGCTCTGGTGGGCACGATAGCCTCTCATATATCGAACATGATTACTGGCGTCACTAAGGGGTACCGGTACAAGCTGAAGATAGTGTTCTCCCACTTCCCGATAAGCGTTAAGGTAGAGGGCGATAAGGTGCTTATAGAGAACTTCCTCGGCGAGAAGGCCCCGAGGGTTGCAAAGATAATGCCTGGCGTGACGGTTAAGGTCCAGAAGGATGACGTCATCGTTGAGGGTATTGATATAGAGGCTGTGGGGCAGACGGCCGCTAACATAGAGCTCGCGACCAAGGTCCAGGACAAGGATAGGCGTGTATTCATAGACGGTATATACATCTACGAGAAGGGGGTGGCTGAGTAATGGCTCGTGACCGGGCTGAGATTGA
The DNA here is from genome assembly GCA_027043685.1 of Pyrodictiaceae archaeon. Lineage (GTDB taxonomy): Archaea > Thermoproteota > Thermoprotei_A > Sulfolobales > Pyrodictiaceae > QNYQ01. The sequence goes on along the minus strand of JALUFI010000052.1, from coordinate 5,366 downwards.
GAGGCTGCTCCGGCTCCGCAAGCAGATGAAGAGCCGGAAGCCCGAGTTCCTCCGCACGCTGTGGTGGAAGTTCCCCAAGTTCAAGAATGACCCCAAGTGGAGGAGGCCGAAGGGCATAGATAACCCGATAAGGCTGAAGCTGAAGGGCCGCCAGCCAATGCCTGACCCCGGCTACGGCTCCCCAGCTGCTGTCCGCGGCCTGCACCCCACGGGGCTGGAGCCAGTCCGCGTCAGCAACGTTGCGGAGCTTGAGCGGCTGGACCCGGCTAGGCACCTAGTAGTGATAGCGTCCAGCGTCGGGCTGCGGAAGAGGCTCGAGATAGCGAGGGCTGCACGGGAGAAGGGCTTCCGCGTACTCAACGCATAAACCCCCGGGTGGCGTGGACGCGTTGGGCTGGGTGAAGCGGCCTTGACCGACCTCTCCATGCAGAGGAGGCTCGCCGCCGACATCCTCGGCGTCGGCGAGTCCAGGGTCTGGATAGACCCCAGCAGGGCGGAGGACGTCGCCGCCGCGATAACGAGGGACGAGATAAGGAGGCTGATCAAGGAGGGCGTCATAAGGGCGAAGCCCGTCCACAGCCCCTCCAGGGGCAGGTGGAGGGAGCGCCACGAGGCCCGGAAGAAGGGCAGGCACCGCGGCCCCGGCAGGAGGAAGGGAGACGCAACCGCGAGGAGGGATCCGAAGGAGGAGTGGATGCACAGGATACGCAAGATGCGCCGCTACCTGCGCTACCTCCGCGACCACGGCGTGATAGACAGGAGGACCTACAGGAAGCTGTACATGTGGGCCAAGGGCGGCATGTTCCCGACCTTCGCGTCGCTCCAGAGGTGGCTGGAGGAGCACGGCTACCCGACAAGCGTCCGGAAGTAGTGTTTCACACCCTCTTTTCAAGGGACCCTACTCTCCTTCTTCGCGGCCTCCGATGCCCCTCTCTCGGGTCCTCCCCGGCTAGCCTCCAGGTCTCGGCATCGGCCCCATCTTGTTCCCATGGTTTTAGTGATATTTGTCAAGTCAATGCGTTAAATTCATTAACCCGTGTTAGGGCGCTGACCGGCTGGTCAGCGAGTGAAAGGTGAGCAGTGACAGCCATTCCCCCGGGAGGTGAGTAGGCAATGGGGCTCGTCGAACGATTGAAGAACATGAGCGTGGCGTGGTTCTCGTTCAACCTGGCTACCTCGGCGATAATATTGTCGAGCTTCGCTGTCCATGTAATCACTAAGGCTGGGTGGCTGCTGGGGCTCTCCAAGAGCCTCGCCTACATAAATACAGCGATATTCGTAGTGATAGCGGTCATGTTTATCCTGAGGCTTGTGCTTAACCCGCGTGGCACGCTCGGCATGTTCGTTAACCCTATCCAGGGGCCTTTCACCGCAACCATCAGTATAGCGATAATGTTGCTCTCCCTCGACTGGAGCATCGTGCTTCACAGCGTCTCTGTTGCCGAGGCCTTCTTCTACACGGGGCTCGCGCTGCACACGATTATAACTATTGTGTCCCTAATCAGTCTCTTCCTCCACCCAGGGATAGAGGTCGCTATGATGAACCCTGGCTGGTACATGCCGGCGGTCGGCAACCTACTGGTGCCCTACATAGGCAGCCTGCTGGTCCACGAGGGCGCGCATCTGCCGGAGACGCTGCTCGGCGCCTACCTGGGCACCGGGGTCATGTTCTGGGTAGCGCTCTTCGCAGTCTGGGTCTACAGGAGCATCTTCCACCACCCGCCGCCCGCGAGGATGCTGGGCACTGCCTGGATCAACCTCGCCCCGCCCTCTGTTATACCGCTGGCCTATGAGGCGCTGCTTGGCTTCACCCCGCCGGAGTACCGCCGCCTGCTCAGCATGATAGGCGGCTCCGCAGGGCACGCTGGCGGCACGGCTGCTGCCTCGGTGGTGCTGCTCAAGGCGCTCCTCGGCTTCATCTACTACACGTTCTGGGGCCTCAACCTCTTCCTCCTAGCGATAGTGGCTGGGATGACAATCATCTATATCGTGCAGGGGAAGGCGGAGTTCGCTGAGAGCTGGTGGGCCCTAGTCTTCCCCCAGGCCGCGTACACGATAGCGACGATACACCTCTACATGCATGTGCCGGAGGCCTGGCTCTACTGGCTGGCGCTGGCGCTCTACGCATCAACCATAGTGTCGTACATAGTGGTTAGCCTGCTGAGCCTCTACTACGGCATACTGGAGCTGAAGGGGAGGCAGCCGCCGCAGCCTCTCCGGCCCCTGGAGGAGTAGGCCCCTCTCACCACGGCGCCCAATCCCCACCTTATTTAGGGGCGGCTCCCGGGCCCCGGGGCCGCTGGGGTAGGGGTCTCCGCGAGACACGTGGCGGTGAAGAGGGATGGCTCACGGCCCTAGGTACAAGGTTCCCCGGAGGCGCCGCAGAGAGGGCAAGACCAACTACTACAAGCGCTACGTCATGGTGCTCTCGGGTAAGCCGAGGCTGGTTGTGAGGAAGACCAACCAGTACATCTGGGTACAGGTGATGATTGCGAAGCCGCAGGGAGATGTGACGGTGGCGGCGGCTCACAGCAGGGAGCTGGTGAAGCGCTACGGCTGGCTAGGCGGCACCAAGAACACCTCCGCGGCCTACCTCACCGGCATGCTCGCGGCCCTCCGCGCCCTCAAGGCAGGCGTGAGCTACGCCGTCCTCGACATAGGGCTGCACCGCCCAGTCCGCGGCGCCAGGGTCTTCGCGGCCCTCAAGGGCGCCGTCGACGCTGGCCTCGAGGTGCCGCACAGCGAGGAGGTCTTCCCGGAGGAGTACAGGATAAGGGGCGAACACATAGCGAAGTACGCCGCTATGCTCAAGGAGAGTAACCCGGAGCTCTACGAGAAGAGGTTCAGCCAGTACCTCCAGCGCGGCCTAGAGCCGGAGAAGCTGCCGGAGCACTTCGAGGAGGTTAAGAATAAAATACTGGCCGAGTACCGCGACGTCCTTGAGAAGGTAAAGGCCGGGAAGGAGGCTGCGGTGCAATGAGCCTCTCGCCCTACGAGCTGGAGCAGGAGTGGAAGCCGAGGACCTTCGTCGGCCGCCTAGTGAAGGAGGGCAGGATAAAGAGCATCGCAGAGATATTCGAGCGTAACCTGCCGATACTGGAGCCCGAGATAGTCGACTACCTCGTTGGCCCCGAGCTGAAAAGCGAGACGGTTGACGTGAACCTTGTCCAGAAGATGACCGACGCGGGCAGGATAAACAGGTTCAGGGTAGTGGTAGTCATAGGTAATGAGAACGGCCTCGTGGGCGTCGGCCAGGGCAAGGCCAGGCAGCTGAGGACAGCGATAGAGAAGGCAACCAGGAACGCCAAGCTGAACATAATCCCCGTCCGCAGGGGCTGCGGTAGCTGGGAGTGCCTCTGCGACCAGCCACACAGCGTGCCCTTCACGGTCCGCGGCAAGAGCGGCAGCGTCGAGATAATCCTCAAGCCAGCCCCGAGGGGCACTGGCCTAGTAGTGGGTGACGCGGCCAAGGTAGTGCTCCGCCTGGCGGGCATAAAGGACGTCTGGAGCTTCACCAAGGGAGACACAAGGACAACCATAAACTTCGTCAAGGCGACCTACAACGCTCTCAAGCAGACCTACAAGTTCGTGACACCACTGGACTGGGCGCGCCAGTAGCCCCGCCGCCTAGCCTCTCTTCTCCAGCCACCTTCTCCTCCGTGCAGTACCTTGGTGCCCCTGGCCCCTCTCTGTGTTCCTCTTGTCGCCGCGCGCCTAACCTATAACTAGGCCCCCGGCCAGTCACCGCCGGCCACATCACATGGGGTGCATGCGCGGTGAGCGGGGAGGCAGCCAGCACACCCAAGCTCTACGCCATCATAAGGATACGGGGCAGGGTCGACGTACACCCCGACGTCGAGTACACCCTGAAGCTCCTGAGGCTCCACCGTAAGCACCACCTAGTCCTCTACCCCTCAACGCTGCCCGGGATAGACAGGATGCTCCACAAGGCCAAGGACTGGATAACCTGGGGCGAGATAGACCGCGAGACCCTCATAGAGCTGCTCCGCCGCCGCGGCCGCATACCAGGCGACAAGCCCCTCACAGACGACTACGTCAACAAGGCCCTCGGCCTCACCGGCGGAATAGAGGAGCTGGCGGACAAGCTCATGGCGGGAGAGATAATGCTCCACAAGCTCTACGACAAGAACAAGAAGAAGTGGATAATCAAGCCCGTCTTCCGCCTACACCCGCCCAGGGGAGGCTTCCGCGGCAGCATAAAGAAGCCATACGGTGCAGGCGGCGAGCTAGGCTACCGCGGCGCAGCGATAAACGAGCTTATAAAGAGAATGCTCTAGCCCGCGCCCCCGGGAGGGACCCAGGCATGGTCGTCCGGCGCAGGAAGAAGACCCGCAGGCTCCGCGGCCGCACCCGCACAATGGGCTACGGCAGGATAGGCCAGCACCGCAAGAGCGGCAGCAAGGGCGGCTTCGGCGCAGCCGGTATGCACAAGCACATGTGGACCTGGGTAGTCAAGTACGCCCCCACCTGGTTCGGCAAGCACGGCTTCAACCCACCCGAGACCCTCGAGGTAAAGCCCGTAGAGATCAATGTGGGTGAGCTAGCCGAGCACCTAGACAAGTGGCTCAGCCAGGGCCTAGCCCGCAAGGAAGGCGACAAGATAGTTGTCAACCTAGCGGAGCTGGGCTACAACAAGCTCCTGGGCCGCGGCCGCATAGACAAGCCAGTCAAGGTCATAGTCCCCGAGGCAACCCAGCGCGCCATAGAGAAGATACAGGCAGCGGGCGGCGAAGTAGTAACCACGGCGGCAAGCAGCGAGGAGTAAAGCAAGCAAGAAGGCCGAGAAGCCTCTCTACCCAGCGGCCACGCTCTCCTCCACCTCCAGCTCCTCTTCCTCCCCCTCCTCAACCGGCTCCTGGCCAGCGGACTCCTGCTTCTCCCTGGCCTGCTGCTTTACCACCAGCCTCATCTTCCGAAGCATCTGCGCGAACTCCCGGTTCGGCTCGGTCCCCCACTGGTTCTCGAACGGGTCATAGTACTCGAACGGGAAGGGGGACACACCCGACCTGAGCCTTATGCTTATCCTGTAGGGGCATAGTTCCGCGAATGCCCTCAAGGCTTCAGCGGCGCCTGGCCATGTGAGGACCACTGGGGCGTAGACGCCGAAGCCGCTCTGCCGGGGGTAGAGGATCCTTGAGCCGAGCCGGGAGGCGGCCAGGAACCCGTAGAGCTGCTCAGCGCAGTCCGGCGAAGTCTCGAGGAGCCCGGTGACGGGCGGCCCAAGCCTCTCCACTAGCTCCGGCTGCAGCACGCTGAACCAGACGCGGCCTATCACGTTAGCCGAGGAGAGGGCCCGGTAGTAGCGGTAGAGGTACCGGAGCCTCAACTCCAACCCGTCCGCGAGG
>JALUFI010000051.1 GCA_027043685.1 Pyrodictiaceae archaeon | reverse complement strand
GCTCCGCTGCAGCGACGGCGTCGAGGTGGATGTTGTCCGGGACGGTGATGGCTCGCTGCGTACTGGTCACCGAGGGCCGGCTGGCAGGCCGTTTCTGCTGCGTGAGAGGCTCGGTGGCTTCATTGCTGGTCTCCGCTTGACGCCGAGCCCGCTTCTCCGCGAGGTTCTCTCAATGGTTCCTCGTGGCCGCCTGGTCATGCTTGACGTGAAGGACTGGGTGGAGCCCGGGCTGCTTGTTGATGCGCTCCGTGTTGCTGGCGTGGATGCTTCCTCTGTGCTGGTTGTCTCCAGGCTGCATGGCTTGGTCTCCGAGGCTTCAAGGCATGGGCTCCGGGGCCTGCTGAGCATAGATTGCCGGCCCCTTGACCCCGCCGGGCTGGTTGCCTCCGCGGGCGCTGTCGGCGTCTCCGTGAGGTACAGCTATGTTGACCGTGGCCTCGTGGAGGCTCTCCACTCCCGTGGCTTCCTCGTGGCGGCTTGGACTGTGAACGATGCTGAGTCTCTTAGGCGTCTCCGGCGGCTCGGGGTGGACATTGTTGTCACGGATGACCCGTGTGGGGCGAGGCGCTGGCTCGGCCGTGGCTGAGGCCCTGGCCGCGGCCATGCTGTGGGGCAGCATCGGCGTTGTCTACAGGATTGGCCTCCTCCACGGGGCTCATCCCGAGTGGCTCATCCTGGGGCGCCCGGCCGCCGCCTCTGTGTTCAGCCTCGCCGCCCTCCTCGCTGGCTGGGGGAGGCCTGGCCGCTGGAGCGCCGCGGTGGGGCTCCTAGGCCTCGCCCCCCTCTACGTGACCTACTTCCTGGCCGTTGGCCTTGTCGGCGCGGCGCTTGCAAGCGTATTGCTCTACACGGCCCCCGTCTGGGTCTCCCTCCTCTCGCCCATCGCGGGTGACCGGTTCAGGGGGCGCAGCCTCCTCTACGCGGCCGCCGGGCTCGCTGGCGTGGCCCTGCTCGTGGAGCCCTGGGGGAGCCGCTACAGCCCCGCGGGCGTCGCCCTGGGCCTCGCGTCGGGGGCCAGCTACGCCGGCTACATCCTCCTCGCGAGGCTTGGGCAGAGGAGGGGCGCGGGCCCCGAGGAGGTCAGCATCCACGCCTTCCCCTTCGCCGCCCTCGGTGTGGCGCTCGTGCTCCGCCCGGAGGGGGCGCCGGGCCCGGTGGACGCGCCCTACGTGCTGTACCTCGCGGTGGCGGGTACGATTGTCCCGTACCTCCTCAGCGCCCGGGCGCTGGCGCGCCTCGAGGCCGCCAGGGTGGCGGTGGTGAGCCTCGTGGAGCCCGTCACAGCGGTCGCGCTGGCCTGGCTCCTTCTCGGGGAGAGGCTCTCGCCCCCACAGCTCCTGGGGGCCTCCATAGTGGTCGCGGCCGCGGCGGCCGCGACCACTATGGAGGCCCCCAGGAGCTGTGGGGGCGAGGCCTAGGCTATGTAGGTCCTAGAGAACTTGGCGACAGCAAGGCCCAGGGCCCCGGCGGTGACCAGTGCTAGGCCCAGTGCGTCGAGCAGCGGGGGTGTAGAGTAGACGCCGTACATCACGCCGCGCGCCAGGTCTACGGCGTAGTAGAGGGGGTTGATGTAGGCGAGTGCCTTGAGCCACGCCGGCAGCGGGTCTATGGGGTAGAAGGCGCCGCTTATGAACAGCATCGGGAGTATGACCAGGTTTATCACTAGCTGGAAGCCCTCCGGGCTCCTCATCGACAACGCTATCAAGGCCCCGAGGCCGGCCGAGGTGAGCGTCGCCACGTAGGCAGCCGCTAGGCCCGCGAGGAGGCCCCAGACGCCGGGCCAGCCGGCTAGAACGGTCACGAGCACCGCCATTATCAGGCCCTGGAGCAGCGCGGCCAGCGAGTCACCCGCTATCCTGCCGAGAAGCAGTGCCGAGCGCGGCGCAGGCGCGACCAGTATCTCCTTGAAGTAGCCGAACTCCCGGTCCCATATGAGGCCGAGGCCGCTCCCGAACCCCGCCATGAAGACAGTCATTATAACGATGCCCGGTGCGAGGAACTGGAGGTACGTTAGGCCCCCGAAGAGGCTCCTCGACATCGGGCCCAGGAAGTTGAAGGCGGCGCTCCAGCCGAGGCCGAAGAACACCAGCCATATCAGCGGGAACACCAGGCTGTTGATAACCCTGCTCTTCGCCGCCTTGAACCTGAGTAGCTGGCGGAGAGCCATCGCGGCGAACGCGGCCAGCCAGCTAGGCTCCGCCACAGCAGCCCCCTTACCACCAGCCTCCATGGCGGCCGTCACCCTCTGCGGGCGTGTAGGTGGAGCCTGGCCCAGTCCCTCCACCCGCCTTCCTCGTCGCGGAGGCTGCGCCCGGTCAGCATGAGGAAGACGTCGTTAAGGGTTGGCCTCACGTACCTCGTCTCAACTATCCTGGCGCCGACGGCCCTCGCCTCCTCTAGTATCCTCGGCAGAAGCCTGGGCGCATCCCTCGCCACGAGGACCACGACCCGGCCGTCCTCGGCTATACGGGCCTCGCCGTAGCCACTGGCTATGCGGAGGAGCTTCTCCGCGTCGAGCCTGGTCTCAGCCACGAGGTAGAGCGTGTCGCCCCCGACCATGCTCTTCAGCTCCTCGGGGCTCCCCTCGGCTATGATGCGGCCATGGTCTATTATCGCTATGTGGTCGCAGAGCCTCTCAGCCTCCTCCATGTAGTGCGTCGTGAGGAACACGGTCACCCCCCTCTTCTTCAGCTCCTCTATGACCTCCCATACCTTTGCACGGGCCTGGGGGTCGAGCCCCACGGTGGGCTCATCCATGAAGAGCACCATGGGCTCGGTCAGCAGCGCCCTTGCTATCTCGAACCTCCTTATCATGCCGCCGCTGTAGCTCCGCAGGGGCCGGTGCATCGCTTTCTCGAGCCCCACGAGCTCCATGAGCTCCCTGCTCCTCTCCTCGATAACCCTGCGGGGGAGCCCGTAGATGCGGCCGTGGACGTAGAGGTTCTGCCACGCGGTGAGGTCACGGTCAACAGTGGGCTCCTGGAAGACGACGCCTATCCTCTTCCTAACCTCCCACGGCTCCCTAGCCACGTCGTGGCCAGCGACCACCGCCCTGCCGCCACTCGGCTTCACAAGGGTAACGAGTATGCCCACCGTCGTAGTCTTCCCGGCGCCGTTGGGGCCAAGGAGGCCGAAGACCTCGCCCCTCCTCACCCTGAAGGAGACGCCGCGGAGAGCCTCCACGCCGTCGTAGCGCTTCCGCAGCCCCTCCGCCACTATCACGTAGTCCTCCGCTCCCCTGCCCATCGGCGGCGACCTCTCCCCCTCAGCACCTCCCCCGGCGGGCCCTAAACCAGGCCACTCGGATATAGATGCATCGGGGTCCGAGCCCTCTCCGCGGCGGCTGGTAAATGGCTGCGCAGCGGAGCCCCGGGAAGGGGGCCCGGGGGCGGGATGGAGACCGGCGTCGCCGTAGTCGGCGGGGGGCCTGCGGGCCTCGCGGTGGCGGCGAGGCTCCGCGGCGTAGACGCGGTGGTGCTTGAGGCGTCGCCGAGGCTGGGCTGGCCGCCGCACTGCACCGGGATAGTAAGCCCCAGGGTCGCTGAGGGGCTCACGGGGCTGGGCCTCAGGGACCTCGAGTCCGAGGACGTGTTGGAGGCCGTGTACCGGGAGGCGGTCTTCCTAGGCCCCGGCGCGGGGGAGGCCTGCAGGCTCCAGGGCCGCCCCCTCGCGGTGAAGCTGGCGCGGCCTGGCCTCGAGGACCTCCTAGCCTCCATGGCCGAGGCCCAGGGGCACCGCGTCGCGACGAGGGCCGTCGTGGAGGCAGTAAGGACCCAGAGTGGGCGCGTCGTGGTCCAGGCGAGGGGCGTGGGCGTCGTCGAGGCAGGCTACGCGGTGCTCGCCCAGGGTAGGCAGAGGCTGGCCCCCCGGCTCCCCCTCCCACGGGGGCCCTGCACAACGGTGCCCGGGGTGGAGGAGCGGGTCACGCTCTCCAAGAGGCTCCCAGGTGACGCCTTCTACACGCTCCACGCCTCCAGGATAGCCCCGGGGTTCTTCGCCTGGCTGGCCCCCGTCGGGGACGGCAGGGAGGCCGTGGTGGGCCTCGCCACCCGGGCCCCCGGGCTAGCCGCGAGGCTTGAGGCCTTCAAGAGGCTCCTCGAGCGGAGGGGAGTCACCAGCTTCAGCCGCGTGTTGTCGAGGCGGGGTGGCCTCGTCCTCCGCGGCCCCGCGGCCCCCGCGGCGGCCCGGGAGAGACTGGCCTGGATAGGGGACACGCTCTGCGCCTCCAAGCCCTACACGGGCGGCGGCCTCTACGCGGTCAGCGTCCTCGCCCCCGTTCTCGCCGAGGCCCTGGAGAGGGGCGCCCTCGGCCCCTACGAGGCCGCGTGGAGGAGGCTCCGCCTGGAGCTACTCGCGCAGAGAGCAGCGGCGGACACGGCCCACGCGATGGGCACCCTCTTCCTCCGCCTACTCGCCAAGGCATGCGCGGCCGCGGAGAAGGGGCGCTGCAGGATAGACTACGACCGCCACACGAGCCTAGCCAGGTGCCTGGCCGCGGGGCCCTAGTACCAGTACGTGTCGAGGAACACGTGCTCCTCCACCGGCTCAGCGGCCCCGAGCCCCACGGGGCAGACCCCGCGGAGAACGCAGCCCCCCTCGGCGCAGACGTGGTGGCCGCTGCAGCTCCTGCACCTGGGCCTCCCGTGGACGCAGACCCTCCTCCCCATCGTCCAGAGCAGGTCGTCGAGGAGGAAATCGTCAACCCCCGCGGCCTCGGCGACCAGGTGCCACGCCTCCCTCACGGCGACCCGGAGCGCCACGTCCTCCCAGGGCGACGCCTCCACGCCTCCACGTATCTTGGCGAGCAGCGGCTCCTCGGGAGCCACGAGGCCGAGGCGGAGAGCGATACGCGTCAAATGGTTATCCACCGGCACCCTCTTGTTCCACGGGTCACGGACGCGGAGCAAGCCACGCCTCTCAACAAACTTGGCGAACAGCATCGCCTTCTTCTCCACAGGGTCGCCGTAGGCCTCGAATACGCGGAGAAGCTCCACGAGGCCAGGGGCCCCCGGCTCCCAGGTGTGGAGCCACCCCCCACTGGCCTCGATCAAGCGGAGCGCGGAGCCACCGTAGAGGCGGAGAAGCTTCAAGCCGAGGTCGCGGAGCAGCGCAGCCCTCCTCCCCGGGTCCGGGGGGCAGACACCGCCCACGCAGAGCCACGCCCGGACATCAGCCTCGGTCACCCCCGCGAGCCTCTCCGCCGTGAAGAACCCCGGGTCACGCTCCAGCTTCAGCCTCCCAAGCCGGTACAGGAGGTCGGCGCCGTGAAGCCTCTCCCCCTCCACCACCGCCTCGTACGGCCTACCCGGCCTACTCAGCCGGTGATCCATCGCAACCATGACCAGGAAGTACATAGCAACAGTCTCAGCGTCGGCGCCCCTGCCGGGGTAGAAGCGCTCATCAGTAAACGTGTCCGGCTCCCCCGCGTACCTCTCCGCAACGCCCCTCAACACGTAGCCGACGCGCCTAGCCTGCACGTGGTCTATCAGCGGCAACCCGCCCCGGCACCCCCGCCGGGGGCTGCCGGAGCAGCGGTACCGGTAATAGCGCCAGAGCATACCCCCTGCAAGTGCTGTGGCGAGGGCAGCGTAGGCGATGACTAGCCCAGGCCAGGACGATGGAGGCCTCACAGCCGCCGAGGCCGCGGTCCTCCTAGCCGTCGCGGCGGGCGCGGACACGGTTGAGAAGATAGCAGGCCTCCTCAACGCCGACCCCGCGGCCGTGAAGAGGGTTGTCGAGAGGCTCGCGGCGAGGGGCTACCTCGAGGAGAAGACCGAGCGACGCCTACTAGTGCTGAAGCGGCGGAGGATAGTCCTCACCGAGAAGGGGCTCGACGCCCTACCCGAGGCGAGGAGGCTCCT
>JALUFI010000050.1 GCA_027043685.1 Pyrodictiaceae archaeon | reverse complement strand
CCCCTTGCGGGGCAGTGGGTCTCCCGCGCCCCGTAGAGGGAGCCGGAAACAGGGGCCTCGAGCCCACCGCCTTGGACCGCTCGGCCACCCCGGCGCCCAGGGCCCCTCTCCGCCCAGGGGCCCCTGGTAGGGGAGAGTGTAGCCGCGGGTACCCCCTTTATCAAGGTTTGAGGGAGACACTGGGGGCTTCTACGCTGGCACCGTTATGGGTTCATGGTCGGTTGCGATTCTGCCCTTCTCGCGCAGCGCCTCCCTTATCGGCCTCGGTAGGGTGAAGAGCCAGGTGTGGGTCTCGGGGTCGTAGAAGCGGAGGCTGCCGTTTATCCTCTCCTCTATGCGGCGCCTTACCTCCTCGGGTAGTAGTGCTGGGTCGGTTGCGTCGGAGGCGGCTACGAAGCCCCAGAGCCCGTTGTAGCTCCTCACGTAGGTCGCGTAGGGCCTCACCACCCTGAACACCGACGCCATCGTCTTGTATATCGTTGCGTATACCTCGGGGGTGAGCGTGGGCGAGGTGGCCTGGGTTACCGCCACGCCTTCTGGGCCGCGGAGGCTCCGCTTCACCGCCTCGTAGAACTCCCTTGTGTAGAGGAGCGCGGCCGGCCCGCCCTCCATGGGGTCTACCACGTCGAGTATGACCGCGTCGAACATGCCTGGGTGTTGCTCAACGTAGCGTCTTCCGTCGCCTATGACTAGGCGGAGACGTGGGTCCTCGAAGCTCCCCTGGTGCCAATCCGCGAGGAGCCTCTTAGCGGTCTCGACCAGCTCGCCGTCAATGTCAACCATGACGACCTCGTCCACGCAGCGGTGCTTCAGCACCTCCCTCGCCGTGGCGCCCTCGCCGCCGCCGACTATCAGCACCCTCTTGGGGCATGGGTGGGCGAGGAGCACGGGGTGGACGAGCGCCTCGTGGTACCAGTGCTCGTCGTGGAGAGATGACTGCACCTTGCCGTCTATTATTAGGGCGCGGCCTATGCCCGCGAGCCTCGCGACCATGTACTCCTGGTACCTGGTCCTCCCATAGGCCTCTATCTCCTCGACTTCCCTCAGGCAGCCCTCGCCCGGCACAATCCACTCAACGACGTACTTCCACTGAGCGTACCGGCTCTCCCCCGCCAAGGCCGAACCAGTCCCCCCAGGCACCCTCTTCCCTAGGGCGGCTGCGCCGCGGCAGGGGCCCCTGTGGGGCTGTGAGGGGGTGATAGGGGTGCCCGTCCAGGCCTCGTTGCTGGAAGGGTTTAAAGAAGAAACACCTGGCTACTAGCGTCTAGTCTAGTGGAGACGGGTTAGGCAGAGGCTCCAGGAGAGGTGACGCGCCGTGGCGGGGGAGGAGAAGGAGGCGGGGAGCCCGCTCCAGGAGCTGAAGCTCCGCGAGGTCACTGTGCCGGTCGAGGTCCCGGTTAAGCCGGTGAGCAAGAGGGAGATCAAGCAGCTCGAGGCTATGCTGATAATTGGTACTATGTTCCGGCCGGATGTGCTGAAGGCTGCTCTGAGCAAGGAGGAGTTCCTCACATGGGTTGATAGCCTCGCTGTGGCTGCGGCGGCGCTGGCCATGGAGAAGGCTGGGTACAGTATACGCCAGATAGCCGAGGAGCTTGGCCGCACTGAGGCCACGATTCGGAGGCATCTACGCGGCGAGACCAAGGCGGGCAAGCTTGTCCGGGAGACGTATGAGATGCTTGTGCGCGGGGAGCTGAAGCTCGCGGTCCCCATCGTTAGCCCGGAGGCCGAGGAGGAGCTGAAGAAGCTCCAGGAGCAGGTGAAGCAGCTGGAGGAGGAGCTTAGGCAGGCCAGGGATGAGCTGGAGAAGCTGCGCCGCGAGAACAATGAGCTTAGGGAGAGGCTCGGCAAGCTCGAGGACGCCGCCAAGAGGGCCGCGGAGAAGCTTGACGAGGCCAGCAGGGCTATCGGGGAGGCCCGGGACGCGCTCCGCGGAGCCACTGGCTCCGCCTAGCCGGTAGGCGGGGCCCTCCAACTCCCATGGTTTTTGGCTTCCGCGCAAGACATTTCTCTCCTTGCCCCGTGTGGTGTGCTCCGCGGGTTAAGCCGGGTTGTTGGCCCCCCTCGCCGCCTCCGCCGCTGCGCTCCTCGGCGGCTACCTGGGCTTCTCCGCGCTGGCCGCGCACCGGTTCCTCCACCCCCCGCGGCTCGTCTGCGACTGGCACCCCGGCGTGCTGGGGCTACGGTACGAGGAGTTCAGCGTGGAGGGCGTGGATGGGGTCGAGCTGCGGGGCTGGATGATCCACGGCGATGGGGGCGGCGGGGAGACTGTCCTCGTCCTCCACGGCTACACGAGGAGCCGGTGGGATGACAAGTACGTGTGCCCCTCGGTCTACATGCTTGCCCGCATGGGGTTCAGCGTCGCGGTCTACGACCAGAGGGGCCACGGGCTGAGCGGTGGCTACACGACCCTGGGGCACCGGGAGCTGGGCGATGCCCTCCGGGTGCTGAGGGAGCTGAGGAGGCTCTTCCCCGAGGAGACTGGGAGGCTCGGGGTGCTGGGCTTCTCCCTCGGCGGCGCCGTCGCCGTAATGCTTGCTGCGAGCGAGGAGGCGCCCGTGGAGGCCGTGGTTGCGGACAGCCCGTACATGGACATCATTGAGTCCGCCCATGGCTGGATAGGGAGGAGCCCCCAGCCCCTCCGGGGCCTGCTCCGGGCCTCCTTCCCGGTGATAGCGTGGCTCGTCTCGAGGAGGATAGGGGTGCCGCCCGAGGAGCTGCGGCTCTACCGCTACGCCTCGGCGCTGCGGAGGCCCCTCCTCATAGTCGCCGGCGAGAGGGATGACCTGGTGCCGCTTGAGAGCATCAAGAGGTTCTACGAGGAGGCCAGGGCGAGGGGGGCCCGCGTAGAGCTCTGGGTCACCGGGTCCGGGCACGTGGAGAGCCTCCGGGACGACCCCCAGGGCTACGCCAGGAGGGTCGGGGGGTTCCTTGAGGGGTGGCTGCGCCGTGGCGCGTAGGCTGGGAGTGATACTCCTGGTTATGGCTTTGTTCGTGCTCGCCTACTTCTCCGGCAACTACGCGATAGCTGCGGCAATCGAGCCCATGAGGAAGGAGGGCTTGATTATTGGCTCTGAGCGGGACTGGAGGTTCTACGCGGGCTTGTTGAAGACCCTGCCGGGCTACATCGGTGTCGCGGTGAGCTTCCTCTGGGGCGTATTGGCGGACAAGGCTGGGCGGCCCCGGGTGCTGCTGCTCCTGGGGGCCTTGATGGGTGTCAGCATGATGCTGGTCTCCGCCGCTACTAGCTACCTCTTCCTCCTAGCCGCGTTCACCGCCTTCGGCATAGGCTACGTGGGCGTGAGCCCGGTGATATACGCCTTCGTCTCCGACGTGACTCCTAGCGAGAGGAGGGGCCTGGGCTACGCGGCCTACTACGTGCCGACCGTGCTGGGCTTCATAGTCGGCGTGGTCGTGGCCGGCGTGCTGCTGTACTGGAGGACGGCCTACCTCGCATTCGGCGTCCTCACGCTCGTCTTCGCGGCCCTGCTCTACGCGCTCAGCCGCGGCACACGGCCCGGCGGCCAGGAGGCCGGGGCGGTGCTCGCCGAGTACCGGCTCCGGGAGGCGTTGTCCTCCCTGCTCCGCAGCAGGACTGTCACGATAATGGTTCTCCAGATACTGCCCTGGGCGATACCATGGGGCTTCATAACCTTCTTCGCGGTCGACTACCTGGTGAGCCGCTGGGGGATAAGCAAGGCGGCCGCGAGCCTCGTGCTCGCGGTGGCGGCGCTCTCGATAGCCGTTGGCCACGTGCTGGGCGGGCTGCTGGCTGACCGGAGGGTTAGGAGGGGCGACGCCCTGGGCAGGTTCCGGGTCTCGGTGCTCGGGATAGCGGTGGGCTACGTGGCTATGGCGGCAATGCTCGCCTACCCCTACCCCTACGGCGACACCAGCGCCGGGGCCCTGCTCGGCCCGACGCTGCTCGCCGCCGCGGGGCTCATGTTCACCACCTTCGCCTACCCCAACATAAACAGCGTCATCAGCGACTGCGTGCCGCCCCATCACCGGGGCACCGTGTTCGCGGTCTACAACATACTGAACGCCGTGGGGTGGGCCACGGGGCCCGCGCTCTACGGCGCCCTGGTGGCCAGGCTCGCCGCGTCCACGCCGTTGAGGACGGCGATGCTCTACGCAGCACTCCTGGTGGAGTCCATGTGGCTCATCAGCCTCGCCGCGTGGCTCATCACCGCCCGCTACTACCCCGAGGAGAGGCTAGCCCCCGCCCAGGGGGCCCTGGGGCAGCCCTAGGGATTCGCGGGTGCGGCGGAACAATGCCTCCTCGAGCAGGGTGTACGCTGCGACCCTCCCCCGGAGGTGCTCCATCGTGCCCCTGGTCTCCTCGAGGAGCCTCGCGAGCCCCGGCTCAAGCTCCCCTAGCTCCGCGTAGGGGTCGCCGCCGCGGAGCACGCGGCTAGCAGTCCGGGAGGAGCCCCGTAGCCCGAGGAGCCTCGAGGCCTCGTCGGCGGCCTTCTCGGCGACCAGCCTCGCGGTGGTGTACTTGCCGCCGGTCACGCTGACCAGCCAGCCCCCGTGGGTGTAGACGCGGAAGCTCCTCGAGGCCTCCCTTCCCCCGCCCCTCTCGGCGAGGGGCCTTACGCTCGCGAACACCGCCGCGGGCCCGGCGCCGCGGAGGGCGGGGACGAGGGCAGAGGCCTCCCTGGCGAGGAGCTCCACGTCCCCGGGCCGTGGCTCAGCTGTGGGCCCCGAGGCGGGGAACGCGGTGGTGCCGGCGAGCACCGAGGACCCGTAGGGGACTAGTATGTCGCCGTCGCTCGGCGGCCTCAGCCTGTTGAGGACTAGGCGCAGCCGGGGCCCCGGGTAGGCGACCACGGTGCCCGCCACGGGGTTCAGGGGGACACGGTACCCCGCGAGCGCCGCCACCCTCGGCGCCCAGGGCCCGGCAGCGTTAACCACCACTCGGGCAGCGACGCGGATGACGCTGCCGCCGAGCCGGTCACGGATAACCGCGGCTGCGTAGCCCTCGTCCCCGCCAGGGGGCTCCAGGGCCACCAGCTCGGCGTAGCCAAGCACCCCGGCGCCGGCGTCGACGTGGGCTGTGAGCGCCACGCTAACCAGGCTCTCCCGCGCATAGATGACGCCGTCCCGCACCCTCACAGCCAGCCTGGCGCCGGGGCTCAGCAGGGGCTCCTCCCGCCGCGCCTCCGAGACGCTGACCTCCTCGAACCAGACCCCGGCGCGGCGGGCAGCCTCGGCCCACTCCTCGTAGAACCTCTCCTCCCCGGGGGTCAACGCGACGAAGAACCCGCCAGTATCCTCCACGGCGTGGGGCATCACCCTCCTCAACACCATGCCCTCGACGGCGCACTCCCTGGCCGAGACCGGGTCGCGGACAACGTAGCGGCCACCGCTGTGGAGCAATCCATGGAACCTGCTGCTCGTCCCCCCGCCCAGCCGGCTCCTCTCAACCAGGAGGACACGGGCCCCGCGAAGCCCAAGGTCAAGCGCAGCCCAGACCCCAACAATACCCCCGCCCACAACCACCGCGTCGAACTCCGCGGCGACACGGCCAGCCACGGACACTCACACCCAGCGGGTCAAGCCAGGGAGGAGAGGGGAGCATAAGGCCCTGAAGCCCCCAGGGTGGATGAGCGCCCCCAGGGGGCCTCGTCCCCTAGACCCCCATGTGCGTGGGGATGCGGGCTGTGCTCGTCGACGCAGGGTACCGCACGCTGCTCGGGACCGGGTTCTATGACAGGGCATGGGAGCTTGGGAGGCTGGAGCGCCTCGTCTCCTCGCTCCGCACAGTGGTCGTCTATGGTCCCCGGAACGCTGGGAAGAGCGAGCTCGTGAGGTACTATGTCTCAGGGAGGCTCCCGGAGGGGCTCCGGGGCAGGGTCGTCTTCGTCGATGCTAGGAGGGGGCTCGTGGAGGGCCTCGGGGGGCTAGGGA
>JALUFI010000049.1 GCA_027043685.1 Pyrodictiaceae archaeon | reverse complement strand
CCACTGCAGCGGGCTCGTAGACCCCCCTGCAGTGGCGCAGCAGCCTCCCCCCGCCGAGGGGCGTCGACCCTGCCTCGGGCTCCGGGGCGTCGCCGGGGCAGCGGTAGCCGGGGGCTGGGAGCCTCTGGGCCGGCGCCACAGCAGTTCACCGCCCGCCCTCACCGGGGGGCTGGGGCTTGGCCGCGAGGCGGAGGAGGGCGAGGAAGTCGCTGGGGGAGAGCTGGTAGACCCTCCTGGAGCCGGTGACCCTCGCCGCCTCGCCGCGGGGGATGCGGAGGCACCTCTCAGCCATCTTGGCTGCGACCTTGTTCCTGCCGGAGAACATGCACCGTGTCAGCTCCTCGAGGGCGAGGAGCGTCTCCCTGGGCGGCTTCCCGCGCCGGGGCTCGAGGTAGACTATGCGCGAGTAGACCCTCGGCCTAGGAGTGAAGGCCGAGGGGGGCACCACGGGGCCCAGCCTGACCCCGTAGACGGTCTGGACGAGGACGCTTATCCTCCCATAAGCGGCCGTGCCTGGCCGCGCCGCAAGCCTGTCAGCCACCTCGCGCTGGAGGAGCAGCATCGCTGGCCCACCGTACCCGGTGGCGAGGAGGCCGAGGAGGGGGCCGGTGATGTTGTAGGGTATGCTGCCGTAGACTGCGTCGAACGCCTCGAGCCGGAGGGGCGGGTGGAGCGCGTCCCCGTGGACCACCCCGAGCCCAGGGGAGAGGAGCCCGAGGGCCGAGAGACCGGGGAGAAGCCTATCGTCAAGCTCCAGGCCGTAGACCATGCAGCCCCTGCAGGAGGCGAGGACCTCCCGCGTCAATGCGCCGGTGCCGGGCCCTATTTCGAGGAGGAGGCGGAACCGGGAGGCCCAGTCGGCGAAGAGCCTGGCGACCCACCGGGCGCGGAGAAAGTTCTGGCCGAGGCTCCTCCTAGGCCTCGGCGCCGCCTCCCCCCTCCCCGCCAGCGGCATGGCTGGTGCGCACCCTGGCCTTCTCGCCGAGCTTCTCGTAGATGCGGCCGAGGTAGTTGAAGAATATCGGCTTCACTGGCTGCTCCCTCTCCCTCCTGGGCGGGAGCACGAAGAGATAGTACTTCTGCCCGCCCCTCAGCTCCTCGAGGATCCTCTCCACGAGGGCCTTCACGGGGTCCACGTGGGTCCTCTGCTTTATGTCCTCGAAGCTCTCGAAGGGCTTCCTGCTCCTCTCCTCGAGTATCTTCTGGAGCGTCTTCTTACCCACGCCGGGGAGCAGGGAGAGCGTGTGGAGCCTTATGTTGATGGGCTCAGCTATGTTGAAGAACTCTACGAATACGGGCTCCTTGCTCCTCACTATCTGCTCCACTATGCCCGGCAGCATACTCCTAGCCATAGGGGTTAGGTCCTCGTACTCTATGTCGCTGTCAACCTTAGCTATCTTAACCCTCATCTCGGAGACCGGGCCGACGTAGACCCTCTCACCGATATCGATCTGGGCCATCGGCCTAGGGGACGCCTCCATGAGCATGAAGTAGTCCTCGCCTATGAGCTGCA
>JALUFI010000048.1 GCA_027043685.1 Pyrodictiaceae archaeon | reverse complement strand
CCTTCAGGAGCCTCTCAGTCTCCGCCTCGAGGGCCTCGCATGGGGCCCGGGGGCCGCGGAGACCAGTGGCGAGGCCCCAGGCCAGCCGCGCACCCAGCCCAGCGGCGTCCTCCTCGACGCGGACCAGCTCCGGGAGCCTGCCGCACAGCTCCCTGCACGCGGCCTGCTCCAAGGGAGGGCTGCACCGTGGACGCAGTGGGGCGCAGTGGAGGGGCCTGGTTAACGCTGCGCCCCGCCGCCTAGGAGGGGTGGCCCCAGACCCCGGGCTCCTCGCCGCCCTCGAGTGGGTGGCTGTGGGCGGGGCCTTGTAGGCGGAGCCTCTCCTTGGCCACCGTGTTGGCAGCCGCCGCGGCTGCCGCTGCGGCCAGCAGGACTGTGCCGGGGTCGGCGGAGAGGCGGAGCACGTGGAGCCCGGCGAGCACGAGGGCGAAGCCGGCGGCGTGGCGCAGCACGGGGCTGTTCGCGGCTGCTCCGACCAGCCTGCTCCTCCTCGAGGCCTCCGCTACTAGGGCTGTGAGGGCCCAGCCCGCTACAGCCACCGCCGCGTACACAGCCGTGTCGGCTACGAGCGCCCCGGGGTTTATCTCCACGTTGGCCTCGGCAGCCATCGCCGCTAAGCCGAGGAGGATTATCCTGTCAAGCACGCCGGCCTCCACGCTCCTCTTCGGCACCGGGGCATGGGGCGCCGCGACCACGGCGTAGACGAGGATAGTGGCCACAACGGCCTCCCATGGGCTGGGCGCCACCGCTGCGGAGAGCAGCGCCGCAACCGCGAGGGCGGTGGTGAGGGTGCACCTGGGGTCCGCGCCCCTCGGCGGCCTCCTCCTGGCCGAGTAGAGCAGCGCGGCGGCGTAAACCGCTGCGGCGAGGATGCTGCGGGACTCCGCCACCATGAGGGCGAAGAGCACCATGAGGGGCCAGATGTAGAGCGGTATCCCTCCCAGGCAGCGCCTGGTGACGCCGTTCAGCACCCTCCTAGCGTCATCCACGAGAAGCAGCTCCATGACACCCATCATGAGCAGCGTTAGCCCCGCCAGCGGCGCGGCAGCGACCTCCACCCTCGCTATCCCGCCCCGCAGCGCCTGCGTCAACAGCGCCGAGTAAGCGACCCCGAGCGGCCCCAGCAGCGCCACCGACTCCAGGTACCGCCTCCCACCAACCCCGCTCGACGCTGCGACAGCCCAGCTACCCGGCCCCGAGATGAAGAACGCGGCCGCGAGCACGAGCCAGCCCGGCCTAGAGGGGTCGAGGAGCCCGCCCAGCCTCAGCACAACCAGGCTCGCGTCGTACAGGGCAAGCGTGGACAAGAGGGCAAGCACATACCCTTGTCCCTCTAGGCGGGGGAGAGCGAACCCGACCACCTCACACCACTAGGCGGCACAACCCCCCTCTTAAGCACACAGAGCCTTGGTGGGAGCAGCGTGTCCCACATCACCGAAGTCCCACACGGGTGGGCCTCGCCCGAGAACCGAGTCCCCACAGCCCCCACGGAAGGGGCTCGGAGCAATACTCTCCG
>JALUFI010000047.1 GCA_027043685.1 Pyrodictiaceae archaeon | reverse complement strand
TATGACGCTGAGGGTTACGCGCCTCTCCTCGCTCATGGTTCACGCACCTCCCTTCGAGGCAGGGAGTGATGCCTTGTCGATGCGCCGGGGCGGCACGTGGCTGCGTGAAAGGGGCTTGTCCTCCCCCTGCGCGTGTCGGGTAGGTGCTCCAGGGGCTTCAAAATAAGCACGACGCTCATTCATATCCAGCCGGGTCTTGGCACCACGGGGGAGACAGGCCACAGCGAGAGAGGACTCGATAAGAGAGGGGAGACGCGAAGAAGGGGACAGCATAAGGACCATGTATAAGCAGCGGACTAGGCACGATGCATGCCTCTACCCTCATCTATGTAGAAGAAGTACTTGTATACTATACTGCTACGCAGAAATGAACGTGTCGCTTGTGGTGGCACCGGCGAAGACGCATTCAAGGCGACACGCCTCCAGCCTGACAGGCTCCAGGGCCCGGGGCCTCAGCGACCCGTAGTCCGTGTTGCATAGTTCTCTAACCTATTCGCTGCTGCATAGCTAGGCCGCACTGCTGGGTTCACTCAGAGGTTAGTTGATAGTAGTTGCCAGGTGTGGTGATACAGGCGAAGACAGGGAGAGGAACCTGGGAAGCCTCCGAGGCGGCGGCACGGAAGACACGCGGGGATCCAGGCGCGGGGGCTCCAGGGTGCGGTGTGGGGGTCTCGTGGCTAGGCGGGTAGGAGGAGTGTGTGGCTCTCCCTTGTTGCCTGTGTGTCGGCGTTATCAGGATAGAAAGGTAAATGATAGTAAATCGGCAATGGTGTGGAGCACTGTGGTGTTGTTGGGTCTGGTTGGGGCTAGGGAGGAGGGGCTGTGTATTAGGGTCTCTTGGGCTCAAAAGGCTGGAACGGTGTGCTGGTTTCGCGAGGGGTTTGCGGGGATGGTTGTCTAGGCTGGTATTGTTCCTCCTTCCTGTGCTAGCTTGATTGTTATGTGTGTTGGTGGTGGGTCTGTGTCCTGTGCTCCTAGCTCTTTTGCTAGGTGTGCGAGGGTGTGGAGTAGGAGGGGGATGGGGCCCCATACTCGCTTCCCGCGTAGCTTTGCCGCGAGTCTCTGGTACCTTGTGGCTATGTAGCGGGCTAGGCTTGCTAGGAGCTTCTCGGCGTTCTCTGCGAGGTTGACTCCCAGGCTCCGTGCAAGCCTCCTAGCGCCCCGGGTGGCGCCCGCGGGTACCTGTACCGCGTAGACTGTGTCTGCTTGGTTGTAGAGGCGGCCGCGCAGCCTCGCCACTGTGGCGCGTAGCCTCTGGAGCCGTGTGCGTAGCTGGCTTGGTGAGAGGGGGCGGCTGCGCTGCGCGCTGGTGTAGATGGCTGCGACCAGGGGGTTGCCGAGGGGCATAGTGTAGACTATGATTGTTACTGTGTAGTCCCTTGCCTGCTCCACGTGGAGGACCCGGGTGGGGGGCCGGCCTGCTAGGCGGAGGAGGCGCCGCTGCTCGCGGGCGCTGCGGAGGAAGGGGAGGAGGAGCCTGTTGAGGCTCCTCAGCCTCTCCTCCCTCATCTCCAGCGGTGTCCTCC
>JALUFI010000046.1 GCA_027043685.1 Pyrodictiaceae archaeon | reverse complement strand
CCTACGCGGACAAGCTCCGCCGCGTCCTCTTCGCGCAGCTCCGCGACGCGATAAAACGCGGAGAGATAGACAACAAGACCGTCGCCCAGAGGGCCGGCGAGCTGAACAGGCTTCTCTTCGAGATACTTGTTAACAAGCTAAAGATAGACAAGGGCGACGTGGTGAGGATAAGGATAGAGTACGACGTAAAGGACGGGGATATCGTGTGGAAGCTCGACACGCTGAGGATAGAGGCGTTCCGCCGCATACCCGACGAGGAGATAGAGAAGGTGGTGAAGGAGAGCATTGGAAAGAAGGAGGAGATACTCGCCAGGGAGGTCACCGAGGAGGAGAGAGCATGGACCGAGGCCAGGGAGCGCGAGGTTGAGAGAGAGGTGCAGAGGAGGGCAGAGAAGGCCCGGGAGGCCGCTAGGAGGGAAATGGAGGCAGAGAAGGCCGCCAAGGCTGCAGAAGCCAGGGCAGAGGCAGCCGCAGCGGCAGCTAAGCTACGCAGCATAAAAGACATAGGCGTAGAGATAGCCGACGCGGTCTTCTACGGCCACACAGCTAAGGGCGAACTGATAGCAGTCCTCAAGAACCCACAGGAAGACAACATAGGCATGGCTATAGTCGAGCCCGTTAATGGCGGGTCAAGAGCAACAATAATACTCATAAAGGGCAAGAAAGAGGCCTACAAAGCAACAATACCCTTAGACAAGCCAGCCGACGAACTAGAGGAGGACCCAAAGCCCCTCATAGATGCTGCAAACAACGCAAAATACGTAGAGATACCCAGATCAGAGGCCGAGAGGATAATCAGGGAGAAGATGGAGGAACTCGTCTAGCAAACAGCCACGAACCGTAGGGGCTCAGCGAGGTCTCCACACAGCATCCCCCGCCAAGCAGCGGAGTCACTGCACAAATAGGCCTCATCACGGCCCCCAGGAGCCGCCGATACAGACTACCACCACTACCTCTCGGCACCCGTTTAGCCCTCTCCTTTTCCCCTCGCAGCGCCAGGCTAAGACGGCAATCGTCTCCCCAAGGCCTCTCCTGGTGCGCCTTCTCTAGCCTGTCAGGTTCCGAGTTCTCGTACTTATTGACGTAGGCATGTCTATGGGAATACCTTCTGCTGGGCGAGATTTATTGCATATTCTAGTCGGTTTGCCTAAACTAGACCTATGGTAGGCATCGATACAGCATAGATAGAGATAAGAGAACAATATCCTTGAGCATTTGATAGGTGTGTGCAGAGGCTGCATCACGTATAGCTGAGCGAGCACTGCGTGTGGACGGCAGCGGTATTCCCGCGGCAAGAATACCCATGGCTAGGGAGCCGCGTAGCAGAGGTTGAGGATAATCGCGGGGGCTAGGCGCGGCTGCACCCGGTGAGCGTCTCTCGGAGCTTCTTCGAGAGGCCTACCCTGACGCCTAGGCGGCGGTCATTGTATATGTATACGAGCTTCTTCGCCTGCAGCAGCCGGAGCACGCCGAGGAGCCAGATGCGGTCAGCCTCGAGCTCCTTCTCGAGATGATCCAGGTATGTGTAGGTGGAGCCCCATCTCTCGTAGTGGTGTAGCAGTGCCTCGAGTACCTGTCTCTCGTCGCTGCTGAGGTCCTCCAGCTCGGCCAGCACGGCCTGTATGCATGCCCTGCGCAGCCCTTGTTGTTCATTGCCTCTCTTACCTGTAGCTGCGGCAGTGAACGGCAAGACTCTGCCTGAGTGTTTGCTGCGGCCGCGCCTAGCCTTGTTGTTCATTGCTGCAGCTACTGTTTCGCTGGAGGGCTCCTGGAGGAGTTTCCTTGCCAGGGCAGCGTACTGGGCAACCCTGCTGTTCATTTCCCTCTCAACAATGCTCCTAGCGTACTCTTCTCCCTCATCGGTCAGCGTCCAGAAGCCGTTCTCGTAGTCGAAGAGTCCCCGTGTCCTCCAGTAGCTGAGGTAGCTGCTGATGTACCGGGTGGGGTAGCCAAGCGCCTCCGCTATCTCAGCGGCCCTCATCGGCCTCGCTAGGAGCAGTACAGCGATTGCCTCGACTATCCTGCTCCGCGGCCCTCCTCTCCGCTTCGCAGTCCCCAGCGCGTCGCCAGCAGTCTCCGCCTCCTCTCTCAGCCATTCCCTCAAGGGCCTGCCCCGCTGACGTGCTTCAGTGATTGTGGCTGCTTGTGCGGCGGAGGAGGCGATAATACCCTGGGAGTCTCCAGTGGGGAGCCCTTCACGCGGGGACGCTGGGTTGGCTGCCAGGCTCCTCTACCAGGAGGATAGCTACCTCCGCGAGTTCGATGCAAGAGTGACCCGAGTCGAGGGCAACGCGGTGTTCCTTGACGTTACCGCGTTCCACCCGAGGCCTAGTGGCGGCCTTGACGCGGACACTGGCTGGCTCATAGGCAGCGGCGGTAAGGTGCGCGTAGTAGATACAGTGATGAAAGATGGTGATGTGGCCCACATAGTGGAGGAGGTGCCTGAATGGCTCCGGCCCGGCGTGGAGGTACATGGCGTCATCGACTGGGAGCGGAGGTATAGGATGATGAAGCTACACACGGCTAGCCATGTACTGGCCGCCGTGCTCTACAACAGGTTCGGGGCCCGTGTGACCGGCGGCCACATCACCCCGGAGCAGGCGAGGGACGACTTCGAGATAAACGTCGATGACTGGAGGAAGGCAATAGAAGAGGCATTCGAGGAGACAAACAAGATACTCTCCAGGTGCCTAGAGGTCAAGGTGTATTGGCTCCCAAGGGAGGAGGCGCTCCGCATACCCGGTGTCGTGAAGCTGGCGGACAAGCTGCCGCCCGAGGTGGAGAAGCTCCGGATAGTCGAGATACCGGGTGTTGACATACAGGCCGACGGCGGCCCCCACGTGAGGAACACCTGCGAGGTCGGCGCGGTTAAGCTGCTCAGGATGGAGAGCCGGGGGCGGCGCAGGAAACGCGTCTACTACACACTGGCCTAGCCCCTGGCCCCCACGGCCTCGCCGAGCAGGCTCGCGATCTCGGAACCCTCCAGCGCGTCTGCAAGCTCCTCCGGCGACTCCACTGGAGGCAGCTCTAGCGTTGTATACGGGGCACCCAGGTAGGGCAGCAACCTCTCCACCCTGACCAGCCCCGTAACCTCCAGTGCCCTGCATGCCCTCTCAGCGGGGTAGAGGAGCGCCCTTCCCGGCGCAGCCACGAGGTAGAAGTCCAGGCTGCAGAGGTCGAGTCCCCGGTACGGCGTGGCGGCGTTGTTGTACGACTCTATGACCAGTATCTTCTTGCCCGCCGCTAGCCTCTCCCTGCACTCCTCCAGCACAGCGTCCAGCACACCCTTCTCAAGCACCTCGACGAACATTCTTGCCTCAGCCCTGGCTGCGGAGAGCCTGGCCACCAGCCTCCGGAGCAGCTTGGCCAGGCCCGGCGGCGCGGCCTCAACCGCCTCCGCCCTGTAGGCGTGGACCGCGGAGCCGCATCCCTGGAGCGGGAGCCTCCAGAGAGCGAGGCCAGCCTCCACGGAGGAGAGCCTCGCCATGTACCTGGCCGGCGTCCTCACAGCAGCCGGGGGGTCGGGCGGCGTGGTAGCATAGGCGACTGGGTTGAGGACAGCGGGGTCTATGCCGCTAAGCCTATGGTAGAGGAGCGCGTCGTTGCCGACAAGTATGCCTAGCCTCTCGCTCTCCCGTAGCGCCTTGACGCTGTACCATGCATTGAACCCGCCTATGGGCTTGTATACGGCGGCCGCGCCTCCAGCCAGCCTTGCCAGGGCATAGGAGAGCCAGGTCTTCCCCGAGTCGTGCTCGAGGAGCCCCACCACGAGCACTGTGAGGGCCACGGCTCTCCCCCGGGGCCCCATGTCCCGGGAAGAAAGCTGGTGCTATAGTGTTAGGAGAACGGCTGCCAGGAATAGGATTACCCATGTCACTGGGTTGCGGCGGAACAGCTTGTAGCCGTCCAGCGGGTGGAGCGGGAGGAGGTTGAAGAGCGCCAGCCAGGCGTTTATCGAGGCGAATCCGTAGAGGAAGCCGGCGTACACCGGTGCTACGCGGTAAGCGATTATGGCTAGCATGGCTAGGACTAGGTTGCTCGCTGGCCCCGCTGCAGCTATCTCGTCCTCCCTTACGGGGAAGCGGCGCCAGCCGCCGCTGTAGCAGTAGATTGCCACGTAGCCGGGCGCGAGGATGACGAATGGGGCCCCGATGCTCCGGAGCACGCCGGAGAGCAGGGTAAGGAGAACCCCCATTGGGGTGAGCACGAAGCCGGCGAGGCAGCCCTGCCTCCGGGCCACGTAGCGGTGCGCGGTCTCGTGGACAACGAAGCCTATGACCGCCCCCACGAGGTACCCTGAGGCAACCCCCAGCGGGTACCTAGCCACGTCTAGTAGCGAGGCGCCGGCGAACCCGAATGCGACAAGCAGGGAGCCTATGAGAAGGGTGACCCAGTGCCCTAGGTAGATCTGCTCGTCGAGGAGTCTCCTCCAGCCCGGCCTCCGCCAGCCCCACTCAGCCGACACTACCTCTTCCCCGGCGTGGCTGCTCACCGGCTGCGGAGGTATAGGCTTCTACGGGGACAATCTCCTCCACACCGTAGTCCGTCACCACCCTAATGTAGCCTGAGAGCTCCCGGTCCAGCTCTTCGTCGCCCGTATCGACGCGGAGCCTTCTACCCGTGGAGGCCAGTTTCGCCTCAGTGGCTAGGACCAGGAGGGCCTCCCTTCCCCCGGCGGCGCGTATGACTCGTGGCGATATCTGCTGGTTCCCGCGGCCCAGTATGAAGCCCTGCCCGCCGATCGGCGAGACGATTATCCTCACTCTTCCACCCCTCCGCCGGTGCTCCTCAACGAGCCGGTACAGCTCCTCCTCGTCAACGTCGAGGGCCACCACGCGGCCGTTATGCACAACGTCCACGCCCAACTCGGTCTTCGGTACACCCAGCTCCTCCGCCACAGCCTTCACCGTGGTGCCTGGGCCCAGGACGTAGAGAGTGCACTCCTCCATGTTCTCTACAACGTACCTGGCTATTGCACGCTTATTCTCCTCCTCGTCGTAGCCGGTCAAGACCTGCTTGGAGGAGCCAACCATGTAGCCGCTGCACAGGGTGTAGGCGTAGCCATAGAGCCGGACCCGCAGCACGCCCCGGCGGAAGGCCTCCTCATCGATATCCATGACCTCGGCCCTGCACCTAGAGGCCCTGCCCTCAAGCCACTCCGCGAGAGCGGCCGCCGCGGCGGCAGGCGAGGAGGCAAAGACGGAGCTGTACATCTTCACCCCGCCCGGCACACCAAGCACTGGCGTCTCGTCGGCGCCTGCCTCCCCGAGAGCCCGGACAACATCCCTAGCAGTGCCGTCCCCGCCGACGAAGACAACCAGCTCAGCCCCCTCCTTCGCGCAAGCCTTGACAGCCTCAACGGTATCCGCGGGGCTTGTGGGCCAGGCCACAGGCTCGTAAACTACGCGGGCCTCAACACCCTCTGCCCTCGCCTCCTCGGAGCCCATGAGGCCGCCAGCGGTGAGGAACAGGATTCTCCTCCGTGCAGCCGGTGGCAGGCTGCGGAGGAAGACACGCGCCCTCCCAGGCGCGACGAGCCGGGCCCCCCTCTGCAGCGCTTTGAGGCCGGCCTCGCCGTCGCTACCCTTCAGCGCCAACGGCCCCCCAACCCCTGCCAACGGGTTGACAACGAAACAGATCCTCCGCCTACCGTCGCTACCCGCCACGCCGGCCCCCTTGAGCCAGCCGTGGTGCCCTGGACCGGGTAATTGGGGCTCTTTACCCCCCGCAGCGCTCGGGGAGTGACGCCTTCCCTGGGAGCTGTCGGGGCGCCTGGCTCTCGTGAAGCAGTGGGTTCAGGGGCAGCGGTGAGTAGTCTTCATGTCGTCGGGTGACCCGCTGGGGAGGAGGGGGCGTGTCCTCTTCTTCGGCCGCTTCCAGCCCTTCCACTGGGGCCACATGTCTGCAGTGAAGTGGCTCCTGGAGAGGTATCGCGAGGTAGTAGTTTTGGTGGGCATGGCTGATGAGAGCCATACGTGGATGAATCCATTCACCG